>JAKQEA010000026.1 GCA_029558715.1 Bacteroidota bacterium
TTATTTGCCAGCACTACGGCGCTGGCACCGGCCCTTTCTAATTTAATTTCAGGAATGGGTAAGCCGAGAATAGTTCTGGCATGTAATTCAAATTCTGACAAGTTTTGTGTTCCCGCCAGTGTCACCATGCCTGTATCATGCGGCCGCGGACTTAGCTCAGAAAAATATACTCCATTGTCTGTTAAGAAAAATTCCACTCCCCATAAACCGGCACCGGTCAATGCTGTTGTTACTTTTTCTGCCATAGTACAGGCATCAGTATAATCGCTTTCGCTGATAGCTACCGGTTGCCAGCTTTCCTGGTAATCTCCTCTTTCCTGTCTGTGTCCTATTGGCGGGCAAAAAAGCGTTGTTCCGTTCTTTTGTGTAACCGTGAGTAATGTTATCTCTGTATGAAAAGAAATGAATTCTTCGATGATCACTTCCTTGATATCTCCTCTTGAATTGTTGATGGCATAGTCCCATACGGTTTGCTGGTCTTCGGTTTTCTTCAACACACTTTGTCCTTTGCCGCTGGAAGACATTAATGGTTTAACGACACAGGGAAAACCAATATCATTGACGGCCTTCGTAAATTCTTCATAGGTGGTAGCATAAAAATATTTCGCTGTTCGTAGTCCCAGTTCTTTACTTGCCAGGTCCCTGATAAGTTTCCGGTTCATGGTAAAGTTGGCAGCTTTGGCGCTGGGCACTACCTGTATATTTTGCTTTTCATATTTATAGAACCTTTCTGTTCTGATGGCTTCAATTTCGGGTACTACCAGGTCAGGCTGATGTTTGGCTACTGCTAAATCTAACTGCTCGCCATTAAGCATATCAATCACTTCAAAACCATCAGCTACCTGCATAGCCGGTGCACCGGCGTAACTGTCTACTGCTATTACAGTTTGTCCCAGTCTTTTTAATGCTATTACCAGTTCTTTACCCAATTCACCGCTGCCGAGCAGGAGTATTTTTTTGTGCATGGCACAAAATAAAGAATTAAAACAACAGCTGTTTTAATGCAGAAACCCTTTTTCGGGAAACATTTTGGGAGGAATTGTTTCTCCCAGCATTTCCATCAGGTCTCTTTCGATGGTATTACATATTGCAGTCATTGGCACATCGGTAATACGATTTTCAAAAGGATCTTCATTTACTTCACCCACTTTGCCCATCACGGCAAATACAAAGGAAATTAATATGCTCACAGGTATCATCAGCCATGGAATACCCATTTTGTTGAAATCGGCAACCAATGAAAAGGGCAAAACGATCATAAACACCAGCAGGAATAATTTGGTGAAGAAATGATACTGTCGTAGCAGGGGTGTATTGCGTATGCGTTCACATCCTCCCTGGAAATTATTGAAACCAGCCAGTGTTGGCTCAAGGCTTATATTATCAAATGGCCCCAGTATTTCCGATTTTATTGCCTCTTTGATCCTTTTGCCCTGCATCAGTAAAAGATAATTGGCAGGGTTTTGCTTCCGGACCACCTCCAAAAATTCTTTTTCATTCAAAAGATGTTTGTATTCATCAAGATTGTTTTGCCCTCTTAATTGCAATCGCAGGGCATGTGCAAATGCAATTTGACGGAAAACCATTTCTTTTTTATATGCTGATGTCTCTTCAACAGAAGCCTTGCCCGTTTGTACAGCATTATCTGCATTGGCAATAACCTGGCGGGCAAAAATGCGGCTGTTATTGGTAATACCACCCCAGTGAGTACGGGCCTCCCACCAACGGCTGTAGGCATTATTGTTTCTGAATGCGAGAAAGATAGCCAGTGCGCTGCCTAAAATTGCCGCAACAGAAAAAGGAAGGCTTACTTTTTCTATTTGTCCGGTATGGTATAATAAGTAAACACCAACTGATAATAAAACTGAAACTGCCAGTTCTGTTTTCATGTATCGTGCAACAGTCAGCGGATTGAAAACCTTTTTTGTTATCATACTGTGATGGTGTTATCGTTTCAGGAGTTTAAAGCCAATTTCCCTTCCCAGTCCCTGCATCATCGCCAGGTTGATCCAGAAGAAAGCAAATTGTTCCATCAGGAAGAATTTATCATTGCCTCCTGCAATATAACATTCAGCAAAGCCGGCATCTTTTGCTAATTGTATAGCCACTTCTTTTCCTTTTACACTATCGCCAGCTACAAACATATCAATAGCAGTATTGCCATAAACCGGGTTTAGCATGTTATTAAACCCGGTGGTGTTAAAGCATTTCACCACATCCTTTGTTTGTGTATTAGATACTATGGCATCAGTAGTATTCGTGAAGCCTGCAGGCCCTCTTCCCATCACCACATTCATAGCATCAATGATGATCTTGCTGCTGGTATCTCCCAGTGATTGTGCCACTTCTGCAGCCACTATAGCCGGGGTGGCGATAAGAATCACATCAGCTTGCTGTACCGCTTCTTTTACCGGATGTACAGAAGTGTTGGGATTGCTTAGTAGTTCTGCTCCTTTAAAATTGGTTCTGTCATTTACGCCAAGAAAAATACGGTGGCCTTTCTGTGCCCATTTAGTGGCCAGTGTACCTCCGACATTGCCTGTTCCGATAATGGCGATATTCATTTGTTATTTGTTTAATTGCTCAACAACCAGTTCAGCTGCAGCAGCGCCACTGTTTTGTTGCTGTCCTGTTATTAAATTTCCGTCCGCCATGGCATAAGAAGAAAAAGGGGCTGCCACTTTAAATGTTGTTCCGGATATTTTTCTGGCTTCTTCTTCAATCCTGTAGGGCTGAATTTTCATTCCCACTGCTTTATCAGCAAACTCCTCTTCTGCATCGGCAAAGCCTGTCCATGTTTTTCCTTTAACCAATAATTCACCATTAGATGTTTTAGCTTCCAGTAATAAAGTGGTAGAATGGCAAACAGCGGCACTGGGTTTACCGCTTTCATAAAAAGTAGCAAATAGTTTTTCCAGTTCTTTATTACCCCGGAAAGTGTACATCGGCCCCTGGCCCCCTACCAGGAAGATGGCTCTATAATCAGCCGGGTTCACCTCGGTGATTTTTTTTGTGTTTGCAAGCATATTATTGAACCATTGTTGCTGTATATAGCCTAATGAGATCACATCATGAGCTGAATAACCACTGGTATCTGTAGGATTGCTAAAACCATCCATTTCTATTTTACCTCCTTCGGTGGATACAAGCTCCACTTCATAACCTGCTTCCTGGAATACACGGAGCGGATGGGTTAGCTCTGCTGCCCAGAAGCCAATCGGCCATCCGGTTTGTTTCGACACAGCGGGACTGCTGGCTACCATCAAAATTTTTCCCTTGTACGCAGCACCATGAAAGTGTACATACTGATTTACCTCCTTAACATTTGGCATATGATTGAATTTTTATGCTGTAAAGTTGTAACAGCACCACGGCACAACCTTGTTAAACACCAATTAGGCCGTAACGAACTTTTTGGTGCGTAAGCTGTATTTTTAATATATGCCTGACGTCATAATCAAAAACAGACGGTTTTATAATCCTGTTGATTTTGTTTTCAAAAAACTCGGTGGCACCTGGAAAATCCCGGTGCTGTGGAGGCTGCGAAATAAAACAAGGCGATATACCGAGCTGCAGCAAGATATAGCACATATTAGTCAGAAAATGCTTACCCAAACCCTTAGAGAACTGGAGGCCGAAGGCTTTGTTTCCAAAAAGGTTTTTGCGGAAGTGCCGCCGAGAACAGAATACAGCTTAACACCAAAAGGGGAAAAGGCCATGGAAGTAATTACCTATCTGCGTAACTACGGACTGCAACTGATGAAAGATGAAGGAATAGACTATGATGCAATGATAAAAGCTGAAAAGAAAAATACTGTAAAAAAATAAACCCCGCTGAATATTTCTTTTTTCCCCTTATTTGTCTCCGACAAACCAGGTTCTTGTCCATATTCATATCAACATATTTAAAAAATGGTGCTCCATACGTTCCGCAAGAAACGGGTTGTATACATCAGTGATGTTTACAATTTTTGTGTCGTAAATTTAAAAAGATGACAGACTACGAGAGAATTGAACGGGCTATACGATATCTGAAGGAGAACTTCACCCGCCAGCCCAGCCTTGACGAAGTGGCGAAACAGGTACATGTAAGTCCTTACCATTTTCAGCGTATGTTCAAAGACTGGGCGGGGGTGAGTCCCAAAAAGTTTTTACAATACATTAGTATAGAACATGCGAAAAGTCTTCTTAAAAAAGATATGCCTCTTAGTGATGTGAGTTTTGAAACGGGGCTTTCCGGTACCAGCCGGCTGCACGACCTGTTCATCAGTATTGAAGGGATGACACCGGGAGAATATAAAAATGGCGGGGAACAGTTACACATTAATTACAGTTATGCAGAATCCCCGTTCGGGAATATTATTGTTGCCTCAACCACAAAAGGCATTTGTCATTTAGCTTTTGCAGATGATGAAGTCATGGCATTGGGGGAATTAAAAAAACTTTTTCCCAATGCTTCCTTCCGGCAGGTGGTGGATACGATACAACAAAATGCCTTGTTCATATTTACACAGGACTGGAAAAATCTCTCTGCTATAAAATTGCACTTAAAAGGAACAGCATTTCAATTAAAGGTGTGGGAGACATTATTAAAAATACCGATGGGTGGCTTATCCACTTATGCTTCCATCGCTGCCGCTACCGGTAATAATAAAGCATCGAGAGCTGTTGGCTCCGCAATAGGAGACAACCCGGTAGCTTTCTTGATTCCTTGTCACCGTGTCATTAAGTCAACCGGTTCATTGGGTCATTATCACTGGGGCAGTAACCGGAAAACTGCAATCATTGGCTGGGAGTCTGCCAAAGTATTGGCAGAAAACTAACTCCGCAAGCCTGCCCGACGGAAGGCGGGTTCCGGGTTGTTCTCCGTTGTTCTTCTTTTCATTTTTACAATACAAAAAAACACAATGAAGACCTTTATTCTCATTCATGGTTCCTGGCATAGTGCATGGAACTGGCACAAAGTGGTGCCGCTATTAGAAAAAGCAGGGCATAAAGCTGTTGCTGTTGATTTGCCGGGAATGGGCCGGGACAAAACACCCATCAGTGAAGTGAAAATGAAAACAACAGTAGAAAAGATCTGCCGACTCATTGACAGCATCGAAAGCAAAGTGATATTAGTGGGTCACAGTAAAAACGGAATCATGATCTCGCAGGCAGCGGAATACCGGCCGCATAAAATCGAGAAGCTCATTTATCTTGCTGCTTACCTGGTACCAGATGGGAAAACACAACGGGAGTATTCGCTGCAGGATACAGGAGGAGTGCTTAAACCTTATGTTACGCCATACCCGGAGCTGAATGCACATACATTACAACCGGCCATCTATAAAGAAGGGCTTTACCATGACTGTGATGATTATATCACAGAACTGGCCAACGTTTTACTGAGTCATGAACCTGTTGAATCCGGCATTACACCCCTTCAGCTCACAGAAGAAAATTTTGGTTCTGTTCCGCGGTATTATATTGAATGCACAGAAGACAAGGCAGTAACACCGTTCATTCAGCAGAAGATGTATGAAGAAACTCCCTGCAAAAAAGTTTATCGTATGGCAACCAGTCACTCTCCTTTTTTCAGCCAGCCGGAAAAGCTGACGGGTATATTTTGCGAGATTGCAGCTGAGTAAAAAAACCTCACAGGTTAATACAGCCTGTGAGGTTTTTCTCTTTTTAATAAAAGAATTGTTCTTTAACGATCTTACCGTCCTTTACCTCATACACAGCAATTTCATCCATTTTCATCCGGCCCATTCCCTTCATCGTTACATCCATCCCCATGGCCAGGCTGAAATGATTGCCGGCCACGATAGGTTCGTTAGAATAACCCCCATGCATTTCTTCCACCATTTCTCCGAATTGTTTTCCCTTTTGACGGATAGCCTCTATTCCTTCTACTGTCTGCAAGCCCTGCGAATGAGCTGGTTCAATGCTTACTGCGTTGTCTGCATATAATTCATTCTGTATCTGGTCCCACTGGCCGGTTTGGGCCAGTTCATTAAACCGGTTGGCAACATCCTGTGTTGTCATGACTGCTTCTGCTGTTGACATAGTAATAGTTTTTAATGTTAAAAAATGGACAGAGAAGCTACACCCTTTTCGTCTTCTACTAAATTAAATAATTATAAAGCCGGAAATTTTGAGGATGAACTTATTTTTACCGGGATGAAATATATACTGTTGTCCGCTGCATTATTTATGGCCGGCTGCGCTGTCAGTAAGAATCCATTGCGCAAGCAGGTTAAGCTTTTACAAAAAGGAATTATTCAGGACGATACCAGTTATGTGTATGCCTTACCATATGAAGAGGGAAAAACCTTCCGGGTGATACAGGGTTATTTCAGCCGGTTCACCCATAAAGAAAGGGCGGCACTGGATTTCAATATGAAACGGGGTACAAAAATAACCGCCGCAAGAGAAGGGGTGGTGATAAGAGTAAAAGAAGATGGCACACTCGGGGGATTAAAAAGAAAATATCGTTCCCATGGCAACAACATTATCATCCAGCATCCGGACGGATCAAGAGCCGGTTACTGGCATGTACAACACAGTGGGGTCCTGGTAAATGTGGGTGACACTGTAAAGAAAGGACAGGTAATTGCCCTTAGTGGCAAAACCGGTTTTGCGATGACACCACATCTTCATTTTTTAGTCTGGCGTTCCGGCGGCGGGCAATGGCAACAGGTGCCAACAAGATTTCAGACATCGAAAGGGATAAAATATTTAAAGGGTTGGAAGAAATATCGCAATAGCAATCCTGAGTAGCTATTTTTGATAAAATACATTTTGTCATTACAGGAAATATATCATCAGTTCATCGAAGGAATGATAAATACAGGTTGGCTGGAATATGTCGCTGTATTTGCCGGTATCGCCAGTGTGTGGTTCAGCCGCAAGGAAAATATATTGGTATACCCTGTTGGGCTGATCAATACCATCATCTATATGTATTTAAGCTTCAGGTTTCATTTGCCGGGTGAGGCCAGCGTAAATTTTTATTATACAGTAATGAGTTTCTATGGGTGGTATTGCTGGCTGCAGAAAGATACCCGGCAGATAAACATCTTACAGATCAGTTATTCCAATAAACAAATGTGGCTGAACCAGGTCTTGTTTTTTTTATTCTTTTATTTCAGTATATATTTTTCATTAGTTTACCTGAAAGACAAATTTTTTGAAGGTGCTATTCCCTGGGCTGATGCTTTTGCCTCCGCAACTGCGTTCACCGGTATGTGGCTGATGACAAGAAAAAAAGTGGAAAGCTGGTACTGGTGGATCGCCACGAACATTGCCTCCATTCCTTTGTATTTTGTAAAGGGACTGGTGTTTACGAGTGTATACTATTTAGTATTATTGGTAATGTCTGTTCTTGGATTAACTGAATGGAAAAAAAGAGCAAAACAAAATCATGCTTAAAAAAATCGTCGTTATCGGGCCCGAGGGCACCGGCAAAAGTACCTTGTGTGAACAGCTGGCGCAGCACTATGAAACCATGTGGTGCCCGGAGTTTGTCCGTGAATACCTGCTCACTAACGGCACTAGTTATGACTATGACGACCTCCTCACTATTGCAAAGGGGCAGCTGGCCATGGAAGATGAATACACCGCCACCCTTGAAAGGAATTCATTACCCTTGCTGGAAAACGGCGGCCATCTTCCCTTATTCATCGATACAGATATGTATGTTATGAAAGTATGGTGTGAGTTTGCGTTTAATAACTGTCATCGTTTTATTCTTGAACAAATCGGCGAAAGAAAATATGATCTCTACCTTCTCTGTAATACCGATCTGCCATGGGTGCAGGATGAACTACGGGAATATCCGGATCTGCATACACGAAAAAAACTTTACCATATTTATAAAGACATCCTGGTAAACCAGCCGGTGCCATGGGTGGATATCCGAGGAGAAGATGAAGAACGATTAGCAAAAGCTATTGTTTCCGTTGATAAGTTACTACGCTGATTGTATTTACTTTTGCTTACGGATGCAGCAACTCATTCATACAAAACACAGGTTACTTTTCTACAGCTTGTGGTTGCTATTAGGTCTTGTTCAATCGGGCCTCACAGAACTCCTGGATGACGAAGCTTATTACTGGGTATATGGCCAATACCTTGACTGGGGTTACTTTGATCACCCACCGATGATCGGGTTGCTGGTGAAAGCAGGGTATTCCATTTTTCCAAATGAACTGGGTGTACGTTTTTTTCCATTACTGCTGAATATTTTTTCTCTCGTTATCATTGAAAAATTGATTGATAAAAAAAATCCTTTTTTGTTTTATGCTATTGTACTTTCCATTGCCGTATTACAGGTTTCGGGTTTCGCAGCTGTTCCTGACATTCCGTTAATATTCTTTACCGCATTATTTTTTTGGCTTTATAAAAGGTTCACCGGCAATTATTCATTGCTGAACACTTTTTTACTCGGCCTTTCTGTTGCTCTTTTACTTTATAGTAAATATCATGCGGTACTGATCGTACTTTTTACATTGCTTTCCAATATCAAACTTTTTACAAAGTACCAGACCTACCTGGCGGGTAGTATTGCGTTATTGCTGTTTGTCCCGCACCTTTGGTGGCAGTATCAGCATAACTGGGTTAGCTTTCGTTATCATTTATTTGAAAGTAATGTAAATTCTTACAGGCTATCATTCACATTGGATTATATCATTGGCCAGCTTTTACTACCGGGGCCTGTTGCCGGGTTCATCCTGTTACCGGCTGCCGTTTTATACAAAACAAAAAATGATACAGAAAAGGCATTACGTTTCACCATGATCGGCATCTATGTATTTTTCTTTGTGAGTTCTTTTCGTGGAAAAGTAGAAGCTAACTGGACCTCCCCGGTCATGGTACCATTAATAGTGCTTGCCTCCCGGTTTCTTTACGAAAAAATACAATGGCAAAAAACGCTTTATAAACTGCTGCCTGTAACACTTTCACTTGTAGTTTTTGCAAGAATTGTAATGATAGCAGATCTTCTTCCATTTAAAGTAATCAAAGATCGCTACCATGCATGGAAAGAATGGCCCCGGCAAATGAAAGAAAAAACGGAAGGCCTGCCAATTGTATTCAGCAACTCGTACCAGCGGGCCTCCAAGTATTGGTTCTATTCGGGACAACCGGCTTACTCACTTAATTCATACCGGGAGAAAAAAAATAATTACAATTTCTGGCCTATTGAGGATTCTTTGCTTGGAAAGAAAGTTTATTACCTGGATAAGTATGACTTATACCTCTTCAATGATTCATTAAAAACCGGCATCGGCTGGATAGGTTATAAATATGATTCATCTTTCATTTCATTTGCTAAAGTGAAAATAGACGTCAGTCAAAAAAAAGTGAATATCCGGGAAGGAGATGAATTTACCCTGGATTGTTCATTTGCTATTCCCGGGTATTATAGCAATTTCATCAGGAAATCTGCGAACCTGCATGATACCATAAGAATCGGCGTTTACCAGTCCGGCAAATGGAAAAAAGATATTTATACAATTTTATCGCTGAAAGAAATGGTTGAACGGAAAAAAGTAACTGTCATTATTAACCCGGGCCTGGTAAAAGGGAATTATTTTCTGCGTTTTGCAATTAACAGCGGCTATCGTAATGCTACACATAACAGTGATAAGATAAAACTTATCGTTAATTAGTTTTTTTCTTTTCAGCAGGAATACCTGTACCTATAACTTTTTGAATATCCGGGTCAGTTTGCAGGTTATTCATTTGCCCCACTATCACTCTTGACCGGTAGCCAACATAAGCAGATGGAGGCTTTACTTTATACCTTTTGGGGCTTGGCAAACAGGCAGCTATCATCGCGGCCTCTTGTCTTGTTAAACTCTTTGCCGGTTTGTCAAAATATTCCCTGGCAGCTGCCTCAATACCAAAGACTCCATCACCAGTTTCTATCACATTCAGGTATACTTCCAATATTCTTTTTTTACTCCAGAAGGTTTCTATCATAAAAGTAAAATACGTTTCCAATCCTTTTCGTATCCAGCTTCTTCCCTGCCAGAGAAAAACATTTTTGGCTACCTGTTGGCTGATAGTACTGGCGCCGCGGATGCGGCCGGGTTTTTTCTCGTTGTACTTCATGGCTTTTTTAATACTCTTCCAGTCGAACCCGCTATGATCAGGAAACAGCTGATCCTCCGAGGCGATCACCGCCAGTTTTGCATTAGAGGACATATTACTACTGCTGATATAATCTCTTTTTAAGCCATGCCCGCTTACCCAGCTTACCAGTTGTGTCATTGTAATGGGAGGGTTTACCCAGCGCAGCAGTATGATATACAGGAATTGTATTACAAAAAGCCAGAGAAAAATTCTTTTTCCCCACTTCCAGCACTTACTTAAAAAACCTTTTATTCCCTTTTTACTATTATTTGTTCCAGTCGCCATAGAAAATTAGTCCCCCAATTAAAACAAGCCCAAAAATAATAAGTATGATACCACTGATACGATTGAGGATATGAATATTGTGTGGCGTAAGCTTGTTCCTGATCTTGCCTGCTAAAAAAACCTTGAGCAGGTCTGCCAGCAGCACTACAGCAAGGGCTGATGTATAAATAACAATCTTATGCTTATTGGAAAAATTTATCAGGGAGGTTGATATTGTTATCCAGAAGATGATCACTCCCGGGTTCATCAGGTTCATAAAATAACCTGACAGGGATATCTTCAGCAGATCTCTTTTCCGCTGTTTAAATACCAGTTGCCCTGCTTCATTCACTTTTACTTTTTTGAAATAGAGGAAAAAAATACCCATCAATATCAGCAGGATACTCCCGGCAATACCGATCTGCATCTCATATAACTGCAAACTGCGAAAAAGTTCAGTAAAAACATTTGCCACCAGCACTAATGTAATATCGCTGGCAGATACACCAAATGCAAAAGCCATCCCGCCATTATGCCCGTTATTCAGGCTTTGCTTGATAACTGAAAATAAGATCGGTCCTACTGCTATACTCAGTAAAAAACCAATAGTTATTCCTTTTAACAACGCTTCTGCCATAGCAATAAATAAAAACCCCTTTGTGATTTTAAAAAGGGGTTTTGTCTTTTATATTTTTCCTGATTGTAAGAACCGTTCCCATTCTTCCAGCATTTTTCCTTTCATCACCCGGGGAAATTTATGCTGGCTGCCAAGCTTTCCTTTCAGCTCCATAAATTTCATGAATTGTTCTTCTGGTAATACTTCCAGGAAGACCTCTTTGAGGGCACTGTCTCTCTCGGTAGCATAATCATCATTCAGTATGCGCAGGTTCTCATCTATTCTGTTTCGTAATTTTTCCGGATCTGCACTATCGTTGGTTCCTACATACCACCGGTGTGCAAAAAAGTTTTCGTAAGGAAATCCGACTACCGTGTATTCCGGAATGCTGATATTAAATTCTTCGCTCACCAATTCTATTGCTTTATTCATATTGTCAACACTCAGGTGTTCACCGGTTAGGCTAAGGAAATGTTTTGTTCGGCCGGTAATACACACTTCGCTTTTCTCCAGGTCAACAAACTTTATTGTATCCCCAATCAGGTATCGCCAGGATCCGGCATTGGTACTCATAAGGAGTGCATATTCTTTTCCTTCTTCCACTTCATGGATCATCCTGACATCGGGGTTAGCAACAATCTTTCCGTCATGATCAAAATTCTTATCATCAAAAGGTACAAATTCAAAAAAGATATTATTATTCAGGATGAGCTGCATACCCCGGGCATGTTCTCTTGTTTTATAACCAATAAACCCTTCACTGGACAAATAATTTTCTATATAAACGATTGGTTTGCCCAATAATTTCTCAAATCCTTTTTTGTATGGTTCAAAAGCTACTCCTCCATGTACAAAGAAGCTGAAGTTGGGCCAGATATCATGGATGTTATTTACTTTATAATGTTCTATTACCATTTCCATGCACATCTGGCACCAGGCCGGCACACCAACGATATAGCCGATATCCCATTCTTTTGCATGCTCAACTATTTCATGCAGCTTCTGGTTCCAGTCGCTCATGGCAGCGATACGGCCACCTGGTTTATAAAAAGTCTGAAACCAGAAAGGCCTTTTTTTGGCCAGTATACCACTAAGATCTCCCGCATACCAGCCGGCTTTCCCTTTTTTCAGGTCAGTAGCTCCCCCTAGCATTAAAAAGCCCTTGGTCATCGCTCTTTTGTTAGCATCCTCATAACGAATGAGGCTGAGAAGCTGGCGTAAGTAATTAATAGTATTGCTGCGCAACAGGTCTTTTGTAACAGGGATGTATTTACTGGCCGCCTCAGAGGTACCGGAACTTAATGCGTAATATTTAATTTTTCCGGGCCAGGTTACATCCGGCACCCCATCCAGTGTTTTCTTCCACCACTCTTCATAAATCTTATTGTAATCATGCACCGGCACCAGTTCCTGAAATTTTTTACCGGGATGTTTACTTAATAAAGCTTCATCAAAATGGTAGTGTTGGCCAAATTCGGTGAACCGGGCTTTTTTCAGCAACTTTTTCAGCACCCGCAATTGCTGTCTTCGCGGATCATTCGGCGGAATCCGTAATGCCGCTGCAATTGCTTTAGGTAGTTTTATATCGATGATAGTAGCCATTCGTTGCTAAGAGGTTAGGATTAAAGTTACGTAATGTAAATATTGAAACAGCTGCGAATATAAGGCATGATAAAGTTCCGGTATTTCATCCGCCAAGTCTCCGGTAACTATACCATAATAATTTTAAATCAGCAGACGGCTCATAGTCCCTGGCATACCAGTAGTCGATCATGTGCTGGCTTTCTTGTGAAAGCTGTTGCCCGGCAGCGACAGGCACTCCATTACAGGCAATAACCGCCGGAAGAAGAGGGGGCAGGCTTTTATCTTTTGATGCATACCCGATCCATGTCTTTTGAGCAAGAAGAACCATAAAACAATTTGCCAAAAAATTAAATGGCTTTTTTATCAGCAATAACTGAACAGGAAAACTAATGACCCCCAATATAGAAACACTTACATCAATCAGTCTTTTCAGCCTCCTGTTATAGGGATCAGCCAGTTTATAACCGTTTTCTTTGGAAACAGACTCACCGGAGCTGTCTTTTGAATCGCTGCCCACAATGCTGCCACTGTTAACGGTATGTATTTTTGCAACGGTACCGGCAGGCAACTGCTGAATATTTTCGATAATGTCAGCAAAAGATAATGTGCCCCTGCAAAAGATAATTTCTCTGAATGGTAATATATGTGACAGCTCCCGCAGTTTAGTACGGCTTCCTATTGCTGTTGGGTCGTTCTCCTGCGGCGCCACTCTTCCCAGAACCCGCTGATGAAGGCCCGCCTCCTTTAACAGTTGAACTACCTGTTCATATTCAACGGGAGTACCCGTTATTACTGTAGTGGCTTTTTCTTCTTTGTGTTTATCGCTGTTCACCACATTGCTTTGTATCAGCATCCACCGTAACAGGCTGATAAGAATAAATGCCAGCATGGCGCCAAACAATACTATCGCCCTGGAGAATCGGTAGTGCTCCGGCAACAATGAATAGGCTGCCAGTAAAACAATGGTAGCGATGGCAGATGATCGTATCAGCTCTCCCCATTTATACCATTTATCATACAATCCTGCGTAGTAAGCGGTAATAAGATAAAAGACCGTATAGGCCGGAATGGCGATCCATAAGAGCCAGCTCTCATACTCAATATCAGTACGTACATATTGGCTCCACAAATTTTTGATGAGCCAGAAAGAGAGTAGTATCAATCCGGCGTCTATCAGTGGCAGCCCGATTCGCCTGATGAAATTTCCTACTGCTGTTAATGCTGCCCTGAACCAGATAGCAATATGAATTAACAGGTTAAAAATACCAGCCCTGCTTCCCCCGTAATGCTTACGTACAAACACACTCATGGCATTATAAAACATCCGCACATAATTCATGCTGCCCTTCCTGGTACTTTCTCCTTTGAAATGAATAATACTGCAATCTGCAAAATAGTAATTCTTGTATCCGGCTTTTTGTATGCGGTAACTCAGGTCAATATCTTCGCCATACATAAAAAATGTCTCATCAAAGCTTCCTATTTTTTCCAGTATTTCTTTTTTTACCATCATAAAAGCACCTGCCAGTACATCCACTTCGTGATTTTTATTTTCAGCTAAGTGACCGAGGTGATACGTAGAAAATGTTTTTGAACGGGGAAATAATTTCGCCAGGCCAAACAGCTTATACAAGGATGTTAACGGAGATGGAAATGCCCTTTTTGATTCTTTCAGGAAACGGCCACTTCCATCCAGCATTTTTACACCCAGGGCGCCGGCCTGAGTATGTTGCTCAAAAAAAGAGATACATTTCTTAAAACAATCTTCCGGAACAATGGTGTCGGGGTTAAGAAACAAAATATAATTACCCGAACTTGCCTTTAGTCCCTCATTACAGGCTTTGGCAAAACCAAGGTTCTCGGTGTTTGCAATAAATTTTACTGTTGGAAATTTCGGTAACAGGTAGTGTATGCTGTTATCCGATGAATTGTTATCAACCACGATCACTTCTGTCGCCATACCTTCGGCAGCCTTGAGTACTGAATGAAGGCACTGCTCCAGGAAGTGCTTTACATTAAAGTTGACTATGATTACCGAGAGCTGCAACATACCGGTGTATAAGCCACGAAGTACGAAGTTTTTATGATCAGTTCAAAATGATAACCGCTGGTGAAATCTTTAAAAAAGCTTTGTGATCAGTGGTTATCTTTGCCCATGCTTAAACCCACTCTCATAGAAGCTGCAAAAGCTGGAGCTGCAGAGATAGTCCGTTTCTTTAACAGTGATTTCAAAATAAGTAATAAAGAAGGGGTAAACAACCTGGTAACAGAAGCCGACCATGCTTCTGAAAAAGCTATTCTGTCTGTCATTAAGTACCGTTTCCCCGAACACCAGGTACTGGCAGAAGAATCAGGGGAAATGATACAGGATTCCGCCTATAAATGGATCATAGATCCGATTGATGGCACGGTGAACTTTGCTCACGGTATCCCGTTAAATTGTGTTTCTATAGGCATAGAACATAACGGTGAAATGGTGATGGGTGCCGTTTATAATCCGCATCTGAATGAGTTTTATTTTGCAGAAAGGGGAAAAGGCGCTACACTAAATGACAAACCGATTCGTGTAAGCGAAGAAACACAGGCCGTCAAAGCCTGTTTGGTTACCGGCTTTCCTTATACTTATATTAATATGCCTAATGGGCCGCTGGAAATTTTTGAACGCTTTATCCGGAAAGGAGTGCCGGTAAGGCGGTTAGGGTCGGCTGCAATTGATCTTTGCTGGGTGGCCGCCGGACGATTTGATGGATTTTATGAACATAAATTAGAAGCCTGGGATAGTGCCGCCGGTTATTTAATAGTAGAAGAAGCCGGGGGAAAAGTAACGGACTTTACAGGTAGCAAATTTTCTGTGTATCAACACCGCCTTCTTGCAACTAATGGAAAGATTCACGATGAAATGCTGGCCGTAATCAATAACAAGAAAGAACTGTAGATATGTATGGTGTTAGATGTAAGATGTACGTATTTACTAAAATCTGATCTATTTATGGACGCTGAAGAAATGAAACGACGGACAAAAGAGTTTTCTATTAATATAGCCAGGCTTACTCAAAAGCTGCCTGATAACCAAATAAACAAGCCCTACAAAGCCCAGATCATACGGTCTTCAAGCTCAGTTGGTGCCAATTACAGGGCCTCCCGCAGAGCCAAATCTAAGCCCGACTTCATAAATAAATTAAAGATTGTGGAAGAAGAACTGGACGAAAGCCTTTTTTTTCTTGAATTACTTTTAGAGTTTAACAGGCCGTTTGAAACAGAAATTAACCATCTCTATAATGAGGGGGAAACCTTACTTAAAATCATCGTAGCATCAATAGTATCTTCGAGGTAAAGACTATTGTACATCGTACAGCTAACATCGTACTTTTAATTATGAGTAATGAACGAACAGAAATAGCGGCAATGGGTGAGTTTGGACTGATTGAACATCTCACCAAAAATATTGAACTGCAAAATGCCTCCTCCATATTGGGAGTGGGTGATGATGCAGCAGTGATCGATCATTTTGGTAAACAGACGGTGGTCACGACTGACATGCTGGTGGAGGGGGTTCATTTTGACCTGATGTACACCCCGTTGAAACACCTGGGTTATAAAAGTGTGATCGTTAACCTGAGTGATATATATGCGATGAATGCAATCCCGACACAGATCATTCTCAGTATTGGTTTCAGCAACCGTTTCAGCCTGGAGGCGCTGAATGAGTTTTATGAAGGAGTATATGCAGCCTGTGATAAGTATGGAGTGGACCTCGTTGGCGGCGATACCACTTCTTCTCAAAAAGGATTTATTATTTCAGTCACCGCCATCGGCGAAGTGCCCCCTGATAAATTTGTAAAAAGAAGTACAGCTCAAAAGGGTGATCTGCTTTGTGTGAGCGGAGACCTTGGCGCCGCTTATGTCGGGTTATTGTTTTTAGAAAGAGAAAAGAAAATATTTATGGAAAGTCCGGGTGTGCAACCCGACCTGGAAGGAGAGTCGTATGTAATCGGAAGATTGCTGAAGCCCGAAGCGAGAAAAGATATTGTGGAATTTTTTGCCAGCCAGGAAATCACTCCCACTTCTATGATGGATATCAGCGACGGGCTGAGTTCTGAAATATTACATATCTGTAAGGAAAGCAACCTTGGCTGTGTACTATATGAAGACAAGATCCCTGTATCGGAAGAAATGAAAAAAGCTGCTTTTAAGTTTGAAATAGATCCAACAGCCTGTGCATTAAGCGGCGGCGAGGATTATGAATTATTATTCACTATTTCCCAGTCAGATTATGATAAATTAGTGCTGAATGAGCAGATCAGCTTGGTGGGCTATATGACAGAGCCGGAACAGGGAGCACATATTATTACCAAAGGGGGAAGCAAACATGTCATCACAGCACAGGGCTGGAACCATTTAAAGTAAAGAACAGAGATAAACAGGAATATGCGGAGAATATTGATTTTGTTTTTTTTCTTGCTGGTGCTTGCGGGCTGCGGTGTAAGCAAGTCGTCTTTTTCTCCTGCCAAAAAATATTCACCTCAACAATTAGAACGGGATTATTCTCTTTACCAGGATATACTTGAACAGTATCATCCCAGCCTTTACTGGTATACCAGTAAAGACAGCCTGGATTATTATTTTAATATTGGCCGACGGCAATTAAACGACTCTATGACAGAACCTGAGTTCAGAAAACTGCTGAGTTTTGTAACAGCAAAGATCAATTGTGGTCACACATCGATACGCAGTTCCAGGGCCTGGCTAAAATATTATGATACCGCCCGCCTGGGAAAAATGTTTCCTCTTAGTATGAAAATATGGAATGATACCATGCTGGTAACCGCTAACCTGAACCGCAAGGACAGTATCCTGAAAAGAGGAACAATGATCACTAAAATAAATGGCAAAGATGTGCCGGCCCTGGCCGATACTTTTTTTCAATATATCTCAACGGATGGCTACAATCGCACCCATAAGTATCAATCTCTCAGTAACCGTGGATATTTTGGTTCATTGTATACGTTACTTTATGGTCCTTCTGAAAAATATGACATAGACTATATAGACAGTACCGGGCAATTAAAATCAATCACCATTCCTGTTTATAATCCGAATGCAGATTCGGCGGGCAGAATGATGGTTCGGCCACCGGCAAGGATACCACAACCTTCTAAAAGAGAAAGAAGAAGGCAGCAGATAAGCACTATCCGTTTACTGAGAATCGACACGGCTAATCACTCCGCCATGATGACACTGTCCACCTTCGGCCGTGGTTATGGGTTAAAAAAATTCTTTCGCCAGTCATTCAAGGCACTGCAAAAAAATAATATCACCCATTTTATTGTTGATGTTCGTGGTAACGGGGGCGGAAGTGTCAATAATTCCACGCTGATAACGAAGTATATTGCCCACCAGCCTTTTAAAATAAGTGATTCTCTGTTTGCTGTTCGAAAAAAAGGTGCATACCAGCAGTATATTCAAAACCATTTCTGGAATAAACTCTTCATTACATTTTTCACCCGTAAAAAGAAAGATGGTCATTATCATTTTGGCTATTTTGAAAGGCATTACTTCAAGCCAAAAAAGAAAAACCACTATGATGGTAAAACATATATTGTTACCGGCGGAAATTCATTTTCTGCCACCACTTTATTTACCGGCGCATTGGTAAAGCAGGATAATGTTATAGTAGTAGGTGAAGAAACCGGTGGCGGAGCTTATGGTAATTCTGCCTGGCTGATACCAGATGTAAAGCTGCCGGAAACCGGTGTACGGTTCAGGCTGCCCTTATTCAGGCTGGTAATTGATAAAACAGTTCCCAAAAACGGCAGAGGTGTTCAGCCGGAAATAACATCTTTCCCCAGCATCGAAGCGATTCGCCGTAATGCTGATTTCAAAATCGAAACAGTAATGGAGCTGATAAAAAGAGATAAAGAGACGGGTAAAACAAATTGATGCTTATTCTTCCTCATTTAAAATCCTGAATCCATCTGCATCTTTTAAAAAAGGGAGTTTCTCCCTTATTGTAATAAGATTTGTTTTGTCTAATGTAATCGTAAAAATATCTTCCTCGTCACTTTTTGTATACAATACTTCCCCCAGCGGATCAATGATCATACTGTCGCCGCTGTGATAGATGTTATTTCCATCATTGCCTACCCGGTTCACGCCAACTACATAACATTGGTTTTCTATCGCTCTTGCCTGCAATAATGTTTTCCAGGCATGGCTTCTTTTCTCGGGCCAGTTGGCCACATATATCAGTACATCGTATTCGGCCCCGATTACAGCGTTTTTCTCCTCCCCTTTCAGGGGAGGTTGGGAGGGGGCCTGTCTTGCCCAAACAGGAAAGCGCAGGTCATAACAAACCTGCAGGTTTATTTTCCATCCCTTTACAGACGCAATTAATCTCTTTGTCCCTGCCGTATAATGATTGTCTTCGCCGGCAAAAGCAAAACGGTGACGTTTATCATAGACACCATGCTGGCCTGTTGGCAACATCCAGATCAGCCGGTTATAGTAATGCCCGGTTTCCTTTATAATAATACTGCCCGTAAGAATTATTTTTTTTTCTGCTGCGATTCTTTTCATCCATTGTACCGTTTCGCCATCCATCGTTTCAGCCAGTTGCTCCGGCTTCATGCTAAAACCGGTACTGAACATTTCAGGTAATACAATAACCTCCGTTTTTTCTTTTATACTACTGATCTTTTCTTCCAGCATCTGCAGGTTAGCGATCTTATCCTCCCAATGAAGCCGGGTTTGTATAGTGGTTATGATTAATCCTGACATATTCTGATCAATAGTCTTGTAAAAGTACTTGTATTCAAATAAAAAAGCGGCAGTCCTGGACAAGACCGCCGCCAACCATTAACCATCTGCTTTTAAACTATTTAAAAATGTTATAGCGGAGCAATACCTCATGGGCGTTGGATCCGGCATCGAATACACTGATCGGTGTTTTGTAAATGTCAAAAGAATAACCAAGTGTAAATTTCTTGTTCAGGTTCACACCAGCTGAAAGTATGAAGCTTTGCTTGGCTCTTAATGCAAGACCCCACCAGAACACTTCGCTATGCTCTACTCTTACACCCCCCTGGAATTCCAGTGGTGCATTGGGCAGGTAGATAAACAAAAAGTTGGGGGTGATTGATGTAGCATCATCCACATTCCATTTGTAAGAACCATGGAAATAATAGTGACGGTACAAGCGGGCCTCTTCTGATGTCGAAAGATTACCGGAATAGAAATCAAGTTTAGATTGGATAAGCTGTGATACAGAAGCACCCAATTGTAATTTCTTATCAGTATAAGAAATACCAAAGCCTGCATCAAATTTGAAACGGTTATCGCTGGTACCCAGCGCCGGATCAGATCCTAATGTCTCGGACAGTTTGGCCCTGTCCAGGGAATATTGCTGACCTCTTGCTTCAATACCTAATGAGAATTTACCGCCGTTTGCCGTTGGAATATGTTTGGCAAACTGTAAAGCAATACCAGTCCTGGAAGTGGGTCCCGTTTTATCATTGTACAAATAACCACCCAGGCCGATCTTTTGCTCAGGTAATTCAAAAGAACCAAATAATGTAGCCGTCTTCGGGCTGCCGCTGATACCACTCCACTGGCTTCTGTAAGTAGCGCCAACCATTCCCTTCTGGTACACACCGGCGGTTGAAGGATTATGCATCACTCCCTGCATATCATACATGGAAGATGTTTGCAACTGCTGTGCATTAACCGTTGTAACAACTCCGGCAACTAATGCTAATATTATAATGCGTTTCATGTTTGTATTAAATTTTTTGAATTATCTCAAAATTGTTACGTCGCCTTTCAGGGTAATGGATGCACCGTTGATCAGGCGGTAGGTAATCGCATAGTAATACGTACCATCTGCTACAGGCTTGCCTTTATAAGTACCATCCCATTTGTTCTGGTAGTTATCATCCTTGAATACGATATTACCATAGCGGTTGAACACAGTAGCAAATACTTGTTTTGTACAGGAGCCGCCATTGTTGGTAACGATCCATACATCATTTTGTCCGTCACCGTTTGGTGTAAAGGCATTCATTACTTTCAGGCAGTAAGGAATTACGTTCACTACCATATTGTCGGTTGATGTACAATTATTGTTATCTCTTACCGTAAGTGTATATATAGTGGTAGTGTTTGGTTTAGCTACCGGTGTATAGGTATTGGCCCCTGTTAATGTACTGTTTGGTGTCCATGCAATAGAAGCAGGGGTCGTAGTACCGCTTCCTTCCAGTATTACTTCATCGCCATCTACGATTGTTTTATCAGGACCTGCGTTGATCACAGGGTTTGGTTTGATACCAATATTTATTGTTTTGTTTCGTACACAACCATTCAGCGTAGCAGTAACCGTGTAAGCAGCATTTGAGTTGACTGTTGCAACAGGATTGCTGATGTTGGCAGCAGACAAACCTCCGGAAGGAGACCATGCATACGTTGCGCCTGTTCCGTTTGTTGATGCCAGCATCTGTACAGGTGCGCCGGCACAAACCAGTGTATCATTATTGGTGGTCAGTGCCAGGTTATCGTTGAATCCAATATTGATTGTTTTGGTAATAATACCACAGAAAGCATCCTTTACAACAATGGTTTGGGGCCCCTGTGTCAGTCCCGTGAAAGAGTTAGAAGATTGGAATGCACCGCCATTGATACTATACGTATATGGAGCAATACCGCCTGTTGTGTTCACCGTGATGCTTCCCCCGGTTGGGTTTGTACAGGAAGCGTTCGTTACCGTTTCAGTAGTATTAACATTTACATTGGCAGGATTGCCATATTCCATAATATGTCCTGCTACGTTAGGTAACGTAAATCCTGATACAAATACTTTCCTGTTTTCAAATGTAATTACGGGAGGTACTGTTTTCGGAGAAAAGGCCAGTGTGTTGAACAAACTGTTGGTGGGTGCTATATCATGTGTCCAGGATGCACCGCCGTTAGTTGTTTTAAACAACACACCACCGGGAGAAATTACATAGCCATTGTTAACATCGTGAAACAGTACGGCATTAAGGTTACCTCCGCCAAAAGCAGTGATGTTGCTGGTAATATCCTGCCAGGTAGCACCGCCGTCAGTTGTTTTAAATACAACTTTCCTGGGGAAACCGTTACCGGTTAAGAATACCACATTTTCATTCAGGGCAAACATATCCGTATAAGTGATCTGAGGAGTAACTCCGGGTGTTGGTAACGGGAGCTTGTTCCATGTAACACCGCCATCCGTTGTTTTCCATATAGTATCTCTTGATCCAGCTACATAACCTATGAGGTTGGTAGGGAATTCAATAAATCGAAGGTTTTGAAAAGTAGATCCGGTATGAAACCCGTTGAAGGTGGTCCAGGTGGCACCGCCATTGGTTGATCTGAAAACTTTAGGTGATCTTGATGCTGACGGAACAGAAAAACCGCTGTATCCTACTACCCACACACTATCGTTTCCAATAGTTGCCACATCCCACATTTGTTCATTGCTGTTGGCGAAAACAGGATCTAAAGTTGGGTTGGCCGGCGGAACAGCATTTATATCATCCGATTTGTAAATAGTTCCTACACTGGTAGCGAAATAAGCCTTAGCCGGGTTATTCGGCACATAAGCATGAGAATTAATAGAAATATTCAGAGCTGTAAAATCTGATCTTGTTCTGTCGAACCAGGTGGTGCCGCCATCGTTTGTTACAGCGATGGAGGAGCCGCCGGAGGCCATCCCGTTATTACAATCAGCAAATTCAATTTTACCATAAGCACCTGCTACCTGCAGTTTGTAATTGGTCTGCCAGGGTGAGCCTGCAGATGAATCTGCCACCACACCATTAGTACCCAATGTCAGGAATTTACCATTAGGGGCAATATCCAATGCCCATGTGCCAAATGCACTGTAATTCTGTCCCTGTGGCAAACTATTTACCTGAATCCAGTTTCTACCCGTGTCAACAGAGGTCCAGAAACGTCCAAAGTTTCCGGTAGCATACAAAGTACCGTTGTCGGCCTTTTTTATATGATAGGGATTAGAAGCCAGCAATACCTGGGGATTGGGAATGGGGGGGCCGGCTTGCGGGCCCTGCGTAGGCGGGAAAGGAAAATTCATGATCTCGTACCGTCCGCCTTCATTCAACCCGGTAGCCAGGTTGGATGTGCTGTCGTTCCGGCCGGTATGAATCCTGATCACACAGTTGTTGTTAAATGACATGATCAGTAATAAAGAATCATTAATGATATTAATCGCCCGGTATTGCTGGGGTACCGGCGAGATCTGGGCGCCGTTGTAGGAAGCGGTACAGGTGACGGTGTTGGTATTGATACCTGAATACCCCAGTCTTTCCTTACTTATTGAATAGTCCGTAAGAACGCCGTTCGAATATTTCCAGACAAGCGCTGCGTTATGGGCGCTGGTTGTCAGGTTACCCGTAGAGGGTAAACAGGTGGAAGAGTTGGCATTGGAGCTGACCCTGGGAAACAGTGATGAGCCGCCACCGGTGATATAGCCAGTCGTGGGGCTTGAAAATTCTATCCGCCAGATTTCCTTTCCTTTAGCGGTTACATCCCATATCTGAGAGGGGATATTAGGGTTGTTGATATAACCTACCCTTGTTTTTCCGCCTATCGGGGCATTCAGTGAATCCCAACTTGCACCGCCGTTATGGGTGAAATACAGTTTAGGGATAGAGTCGATGGAATTCCACTGTCCGGCGATATAGCCTGTATTTTCATTTACAAACCAGACGGTATTGATATTCCTTCCCGTACTGTAAAATGGAGTTTGCAACAGGTTCCAGCTTACGCCGCCATCTGTACTTTTTGCCATACAGCCTAATGAACCAACGGCGTAAGCAACATCTGCTGACACAAAATGAACATCGGAAAGAGAGGGCTTCCGCCATACACCTGCCGTGTTTGCAAAAGTGAATGGTCCGTAGGTCCAGTTATTTCCGCCATCTGTTGTTCTTGCTATGCCGCCTTCGGAACCTACGGCAAGGGCAATATTGTTATCCAAAAAATCAACATCAAAAGGAGTAAACCCGAATTGCCTTGGATTGCTGAACCTCCAGTTGGTGGTGTTATAATTACTCTGACCAATGGCCAGCAGGGAAGAAAAGAAAAACAAAATTACCAGCAGGTAATGATATGCTTTTCCGTTGCAGCGCTTCTTCATTTTGGTTGTTTTTTAAAAGTGGAAGTTGAAATGAGCAGCAAGGTTAGCCCAAGTCATGGGTAGTGCTTGTAGAATTAATTCTACCATTTTCAATTGATAATTGTCTCAATATTGACATGGGAAAAATGATGCGAAAACCACTGAAACATACATGGCTGCTGATTCTGCTTCTGACTGCCTTAGTAGCTGGCGCTCAGGATAAATCAAATCGTGGTAAAGAGTTTTGGCTAGGATATGGATACTGCTGGAATTTTACATCAGAACCACCGCTTAACACCCAGGAGCTGGTGCTTTATTTAAGTGCTGATGCACCAGCAACCGTTACCGTATCAATATCAAATACCGGATGGAGTCAAACAGTTAGTATCCCCGCCAATACTGTGAATGCGAGCATTTTAATTCCCAAAACCGGAGCAGATGATGCCCGCATTTTCAACGAAGGATTGCATAACAAAGCGGTCCACATTGTGAGTGATACTCCTATTGTAGTCTATGCTCACACTTATAATGGTATGATTTCGGCGGCCACCATGCTCATGCCGGTTGAAACGTACGGCTATAAGTATTACTCTTTAAATTATTCACAAGCCCAATCTGGCTCTAGCCCTCCGAACCCGCCAATTACCACTACACAAAACGGCCCGGACTGGTATTCCTGGTTTTATGTGATTGCCTCAGAAGACAATACAAGATTAGAAATTACACCTTCTGACAGCACCCGAAACGGTTGGTTGCCTAATCAGACATATACAGTGAATCTGAATAAAGGAGAGATCTATAATGTAATGGGTAAGCTTGGGACTGGTAATCAAACCTGGGCTGCAAGTAAAGACATGACAGGAAGTAAAGTTGTTTCTATACCCGGTAATGACGGAAACTGCCATCCTGTAGCTTTATTTTCCGGAAGCAGCGGAATCAGGTTGTGTAAAAATGATGGTGGGGAAACAATGCAACAGCAGGTTTTTCCTTTGCAGGCATGGGGTACCCGTTACCTCACTTATCATATGCTTAATAACACATCCACAGATATTAATGACCCGTTTAAAAATTTTTATCGGATTGCAGTGGCAGATCCTGCTACCGTAGTCAGAAGAAACGGAGTGCCTTTGACTGGATTGATCAATAATTTCTATTATGAAATACTGGATAGTACGGGGGGCGATTTTATAGAAGCTGATAAGCCGGTTCTGGTGGCACAGTATACACCGGGCGGGAATCGTTGTTATATGGCCAGCAGTTTTGCTTATGGCGACCCGGAAATGTTTTATCTCAGCCCGATGGAGCAGGGAAAAAAAGATGTGTTATTCTATGCTACCCGAAACAGGAATATTGACTACAATTATTTGAATATTATTGTACCAACAGCCGGCCTGGGTTCTTTACAATTAGACGGAGCACCCTTTCTTCCTGCTAATACAAGGGTTCATCCTAATAATCCGGCATACACCGTGGCCGTTGCCAGGATACCTGGTGCTGCAGCACAACACAGGGTTACCTGTGACTCTTCCTTTACCGGTACATTATATGGCCTTGGTTTTTTTGAAAGCTATGGCTACAATATTGGTACAAACATCAACAACCTGAATTACTACAGCTCCATAAAAAACAGTCTTAATACTACCAATACAACCGATACATTTACCTGCCCCAAATCGCCGGTGCGTTTATTTGTAAAGATCGGGCACCCGGCTACTTCCATTCACTGGAAGCTGAGCCAGGTGACAGGCATCACCCCGAATGCTGATTCTATCATCACAAACCCGGTACCGGTTCAAACAGAAAGTATCAATGGAAGAACCTATTATACTTATACCCTGCAACAGGACTTTACCTTTGCTAACCCCGGCACTTATTATATACCTGTTTCATACACCGCAACGGTTATCGAAAATTGCAGCCAGACAGAAAATGCACAGGTAAAAGTGGTAGTGAAGCCGGGGCCTAAAGCAGACTTTACTTTCCCTGCACCGGCTTGTTTACTCGATAGTATACGTTTTACCGGCGCTGCTATTCCCGGCACATTCAACCTGGTAAATTACAACTGGACATTTGACGATAACAGCACAGCCAGTACTATCAACACTGTTAAGCTATTTACTGCAGCGGGTAATCAGAATGTACGTTACAGGGTGATAGCCGACAACGGTTGTGTAGGCGATACTACCAAAACCGTTACCATCCTTGACAGCCCTGTTGCTGCTTTTACCGTAAATGCAACTATCTGCCAACGGGATTCTGTAAGAATAGTAGATGCTTCTGCTATACCATCCGGTACTATTGCCAGTTGGCAATGGAATTTTGGTGATGGCAATACCAGTACCAGAACAACAAATACTCCTTTCTATCACCAATACACCACTCCGGGCAATTATACTATTTCACTCATTACCGTTGCTGCCAGCGGTTGTAAAAGCGATACTGCTTTTATGCCGGTAACCGTATTGCCAAAACCATTGGCAACATTTAGTACAGGAGGTAATGTTTGTCTCGGTGATTCGGTACGATTTATTGATGCCTCCACTTCCACAGCCGGCGCCATCACCAGCTGGCAATGGAATTTCGGCGACGGCAACAGCAGTACACTCACTACTAACAACCCGTTTTATCATACTTATACCGCTGCGGGAAATTACCCGGTGACGCTGATCGTTTCAGCGATTAATGGTTGCAGCAGTGATACCTTCAGGCTTACGGTGAATATAAGCAGTAAGCCTGCCGCTACTTTTACTTATAATGGAAAACCATGTATTGATAGTTTGCTGACATTTTCTTCTTCGGTACCCACAGGCGGTGCTAATCCTCCCGCCTGGCATTGGAACTTTGGCGACGGCCAAACCTTTAATTCTGCTACTGCCAATACCGCTTCTCATTCTTACGCTGCATCTCTTACCAATATCACCGTAAAACATTGGATAAGTTATAGTGCCGGATGCAGCAGCGATACCGCTTTTGCCACTATTCCGTTAATCAATGCAAACCCGGTAGCCTCCTTTACTGTTACCGGAGATACCCTTTGTGAAAGAAAACCAATCACCCTTACATCAACTGTAACAGGAGTAAGTAACTGGAACTGGACACTGGGTAATGGCAGCAGCACTGCTGCTCCGCCTTTTACTCATTCGTATAATACGGCCAATACTTATACTATCAGCCTGGTGGTAAGCACTGCTGCAGGATGCGGATCGTTACCTGCCACACAAACAATAACGATTAACCCAACCCCTGCGATCAATGCAGGACCCGATAAGTTTATCCGGCTGGGCTCTTCCACTACATTAGATGCGACTATCAATAACCCGGCTGATTATAATTTCCTGTGGACACCTTCCCAATACCTGAGTGCCACAAACATCCTGAACCCGGTATCTACTCCTGATAATTTAATTACATATACGATACAGGCAATTGATAAGTTGAATAATTGTATAGCCACAGACCAGGTAGTAGTCACTCCTGTATCAGATATTTTTATTCCCAATGCTTTTACTCCAAACGGAGATGGTAAAAATGATAAATGGGTAATTCCCGGGCTTGCCTTATATCCTGAAGCAAGGGTATCTGTATTCAACAGGGCCGGTCAGCTTATCTATGATACAAAAAGCTACACCAGTAATCCATGGAATGGTACTTACAAAGGTATTGTTCAGCCAAACGAAGTATATGTTTACCTGGTACAGCTGAATGACGAAAGAAAACAAATCTTCAAAGGAACAGTTACGATCATCCGGTAATCAGTAACTGCTATTACCAGATTATTTAAAGAATGCCCTTTTCAAACAGATACTATTTTTTGCTATGCCTGACAATGTGTTTATATTTTCATCTGCCGGCACAGTATAAATCAAACAAGGGAAAAGAGTTCTGGCTGGGATATGGACACAATGTTTTATTTACACAGGCTTCTCCGCCCAACAGCCAGGCACATGTGTTATACCTGAGTGCAGAGCAGGCGGCTTCTGTAACCGTTTCAATAAACGGAACCAGCTGGAGCCAAACAGTGAACATTCCCGCTAACACAGTTGATTTTTCTATTATTATCCCCAAGACCGGCCCCGAAGATGCAAGACTTACCGGGGAAGGTTTATTTACCAAAGGCATTCATATAGTAAGTGACGTACCGATCGTTGTTTATTCACATCAATATAACCTTGTTTCATCTGCCGCCACGATGCTGATGCCGGTAGAAACATATGGTTATACTTATTACTCCCTGAATTTTACACAAGTCTCCAACAGCCCGGAAAGTTATTCCTGGTTTTATGTAGTAGCAGCAGAAAACAGTACGAGAATACTTATCACTCCTTCGGATTCAACCGAAGGAGGATGGTTGCCTGGTCAAACGTATACTATTAATTTAAACAAGGGTGAGATCTATAATGTATTCGGAAAGAGAACCGGAACATATACCGGAAAGGATATGAGCGGCAGCAAGATTGTTTCTGTAGCAGGAGCTGATGCTAACTGTCACCCGGTAGCTGTTTTCTCCGGCAGCAGCCGGATCGTTATCTGCAATGGAAACGGAGGGGAAGTGATGCAGCAACAGATCTTTCCTGCCAATGCATGGGGTACCCGGTACCTGACCTATCGCACTTTCAATAATCCTGTCATAAACATTAGTGATCCTTTTTTAAATTATTACCGGGTGGCAGTGAGAGATCCCGCCACTATTGTAAGAAGAAACGGGGTACCACTAACGGGGCTGATCAATAATTTCTATTATGAATTTATCAGTACTTCCGGCGATTATATTGAAGCCGACCAACCGGTCCTGGTGGCACAATATACTGTCTCCACCAATGAGTGTACCGGTACAGCACCAAATCCATACGGTGATCCCGAAATGATCTACCTGAGCCCGATAGAACAAGGAGTGAAAAGCGCTGTATTCTACAGCACCCGCAACCAGGCCATTGATATGAACTTCATCAATGTGATCATTCCCCAAACAGGCCTGGCTTCTTTACGCATCGACGGAACTCCTGTTACTGCAGCAGAATACATTACTCATCCAGCCAACAATAACTATGCAGTAGTGGTCAGGCGGTTTTTTGGCGCAGCTGGACAACACAGTGTAAGCAGTGATTCCACTTTTATTGCTTCGGTATACGGAGTGGGTATATTTGAAAGTTATGGTTATAACATGGGCACTTTTGTTAACAACCTGAATGCTTACAGCAGTATCCGTAACACAATGAACAGCACTAATCAGACAGATACCTTCACCTGTCCCAAAACTCCATTTCGTATAAGTGTACAACTGGCTTACCGGGCCAGTTCCGTTCACTGGAAACTGAGCCAGGCAGCTGGTTTAAATCCTGGTACTGATTCTATCATTACCAATCCCGCACCCGTTGATTCATCTTTCATCAACGGAAGAAAATATTATACCTATACCCTGCAACAGGATTTCACTTTTGCTGCGGCAGGTATATATTATATACCGGTTACTTATACAGCGCCTGATATTGATGCCTGCGATCAAACAGAAACCACGACTATAAAAGTAGTGGTGAAGCCGGGACCCAAAGCGGATTTTACTTTTAATGACCCCGCCTGCCAGGCTGATAATATTCTTTTTACCGGCACTTCTGTTGCAGGAAGTTTTAACATCATTAATTACCACTGGCTTTTTGATGATAACAGTACCGCCAATACCATCAATACAACAAAACTATTTGCGGCAACAGGTAATCAAACGGTTCGTTACCGTATATATGCCGACAACGGCTGTATTGGTGATACTGCTAAAACAATAATGATCAACGCAACACCAGTTGCTTCATTTTCTGTCGGCGGAGCACCTTTTTGTACAGGTAAACCTGTTACAATTTTATCCGCTGCTACCGGTATAAGCAACTGGAACTGGGACCTGGGAAATACTACCAGCACTGCCGTTCCTTCGTTTACTCATTTGTATAATACGGCCGGCAGTTACACAATTACACTTACTACAGCAAACGCTGCGGGTTGTAGTTCTGTTCCTGCTACCCAAACAATCACTATCAACACCACCCCGGTAGTAAATGCAGGAACAGATACTGCCATACGGGCGGGCAATTCTGTTACGCTGAATGCCAGTATTTCTCCTGCCGGTAATTATACTTACACCTGGTCTCCTTCTCTATACCTCAATGCGGCTTCGGTATTAAACCCGGTTTCCACACCCGGCGAAACAACAAAGTATACCTTACTGGCTGTTGACAACCTGGGCAATTGTGCCGCAAGTGATGAAGTAATTATTACAGTTGTGTCAGCGCTTTACATTCCCAACGCCTTTACGCCTAATAAAGATGGTAAGAACGATAAATGGGTGATCCCGGGCCTTGCTTTATATCCTGAAGCAAGAGTATTGGTATTCAACAGGGCCGGGCAACTGGTTTATGATACAAAAGGATACAGCAGCAACCCCTGGGATGGAACATTCAGGGGTATTGTTCAGTCCAATGATGTATATGTTTATCTCGTACACCTGAATGATGATCAAAAACAGGTGTTGAAAGGAACTGTTACGATAATCAGGTAGGCCAATAGAATAAATTCTACAAAAAGCAGTAAGAAAACATGGAAATTAGTACATTAAATACCAGCATTCAGACCGAAATCCTGAAAAAAATGCCGCCAAAAATTCTAATAGCAGACGATCACAGTATGATTCGAAAGGGTCTGAAACTTAATATCAAGCTTTCGCTGGGATATACCGATATCGAAGAAGTGGGCACCTGCAACGACCTGATGAAGGAATTGGTAAAGAAAAAATATAGTCATCTTATCCTGGATATAATCCTTTCCGATGGGAGTACTCTTGAGGTGATCCCTAACATAAGAAGGGTATATCCCGACCTGAATATTTTAGTTTTTTCTATGCAGCCCGCCGAGATATATGGTGAAGCCCTGAAACAATACGGTATCAATTATTATTTATCTAAGTCTGCTGGCGATGATGAAATGATGCTGGTGCTGCAGAAATTTTTGCTCAACGAGGCCCCGGTAAGAAGAAATGATATTCATCATCATGACAATCCGTTTAAAACGCTGGCGCCAAGAGAGCTTGAAATATTACATTATGTATTGAAAGGAATTGGAACTAAGGAAATATCTGAGACCCTGAACCTGAAGATGAACACCGTATCTACCATCAAGACCCGTATCTATGAAAAAACAAATGCGGGAAATATAAAGGAACTGATAGAACTGGCCACGCTGTACAATGTAAATTATTAAGCGGGATGCTGTAACTTGTTATGGCAAACTACTTATGCAAAGGTTCCTGATTTTTCAATACCTCCTCCTTATTCTCGTGGGTCCGGTCGTTGCCCAGACCGTCGGAAATTCACACCTGCGGCAATATACCACAGACAATGGTTTGCCTTCAAACGGGATCAAGGGTTTGCAGTGGGATGAACAAACAGGTTTTTTGTGGATTGCCACCGAAGCCGGTATTGTGCGGTTCAATGGCGTTGACTTCCGTTCTTACACGAAGGAAAATACTCCTTCCATTTCTTCTGAAAGAATGCTTTTCATGGTTCGTAACATTACCGGCAATATTTACATATCGGATATGCCCGGTAATATTTTTTCCATTGAGCAAAACAAACCCGTACTATGGAAAAAAGGAACGGCTTCTGTGAATCCGTATTATGCTAACTACTTTTTACTCGCTGTATCGGATACTTTTTTTCAACAACATAACAATATCGTCAACACCCGTTTTTCCGCTGTTACAGATAAGATCATTGCCCTGGGTGATACTTCCTGCCTGGTTCTAAGTATGGGAATTCTATTTTATCACTCTCTCAGTTTAAAATTTCCGGTCCCCCTTCCTTTTGAGAAAAACAGTTTCAAATCAATTTTTAAAATTGAAGGACAGTGCTTTCTTGTCAACAAGAAGAATGAGGCTTTTCTTTTAAATACAACCAACTTTTCAATGTCTCCTGTTCCTGTTATTAAAGACAGGGGTAGTTCAGAGATTTTTACTCCTGGCAATAATCCGATATTCTGGGAACCGGGAATGAATGACCCGGTTTTAATTGAGAAAGAAAAGGCCTGGTTATTTACGTATAAGGATAATAAAATAATTGCCACTTTGGCATTTACGGGAATTCCATCGGATGCACTTATCAGGACAATACAATACAGTAAAAAAAATAAAACGCTTTTTATCGGAACGGACTCAAAAGGATTGATAGTTCTTAACCAAACTGCAGTAACCACCAAAAAAAGGACCAGCGCCGACTCAAAGAACCGGAATTCTTATTATTCACAAATTGAACTTCCGAACGGAAATGTGTTAACCAATGAAGGAGATATTATTGGCGACCAGTCCCCGCTAACAACCCCTTTACCTGTAAAAGGAAAATTTTCCTATTATGTTTCCGGCACTGGTGACAGTTTGATTTGGTACAGCCAGTTCAATCCCTCTGTTGGCGGTCTTTGCATACACCAGTACAATAAAATATCCGGCCAGACAAAGGTATTTGGCAAACTGAGGTCCGACTATGTAGTGGCTGCTTCCGGTTCACAGTATTATTTAGCCAATAGTGTGGGGGTAGGTATCCTGGAGAATGATACTATCAGGGTTCTTCACAAGTACAGCGGAAAGAATATTGGAAACATCACTTTTGATATCAAAGAAATAGAGCCGGGTGTACTGGTTATTGCCACCTGCAATGGATTATTCAGGTTTCACACCAGTACTTCACGGCTGGATACTCTTTTCAGTAAGGAAAATATTTGTGTGCGGAGTATCTGGAAGTACAAGGACTATGTTTTCTTCGGTACGTATGGATCCGGGTTTTATATCTACAGGAACGGGCAGATAAAATCAATGCCGCTGGACAAGAATAAGTATTTACTGTATGCACATTGTTTTGTACCCGACGATAATGGTTATTGCTGGATCAGCACCAACCACGGATTATTTAAATCAAGCCTTGCAGAACTTATTAATGTCTTTGAAAATAAAGCAACCTATACCTATTATCATTATTTCGGAAAAAAAGACGGGATGGAAATGACCGAGCTGAACGGTGGCTGTACTCCCTGTGCACTGCGTTTAAAAAACAATACGATCTCTTTTCCGTCTATGGATGGTTTACTATGGGTAAAACCGGAAGAGGCTCTTCCGGTGCTGCCGGAAGGAAATATTTTTATTGATGAGGTCCTGATTGATGATGAAATAAAAGATCCTGAATCCCTCTCCCAAAAAAGCCTTCCTTTCAAAACGGGTGAAATAATTATACGGCTGGCTTTTTCTGCCTGGTGTAATAAAGAGAATATTTACCTCGAATACCAGTTGAACGATACGGTTAACTGGAAACCCATCAACTCCGGAACTGAATCAGAAATCCGGTTTAATAACCTTCCTTCCGGACGCTACACACTGCGGATAAGAAAACTAAATGGGTTCGGTTTCAGCAATTACACTTATAAAACAATCAATTTCTCCATCACCACCCCCTGGCATCAGCAATGGTGGTTCTTTGTGCTCAGCTCATTGATTGTACTGGGATTGCTATCCCTGTATTTCCGATTCAGAACAAGACAATATGAAATACGGCAGCGGAAATTGGAAAAGCAGGTGGCAGAAAAAACAAGAGAACTGCAA
>JAKQEA010000039.1 GCA_029558715.1 Bacteroidota bacterium
AAGACCAAAATCGGCCACTTTTTTCTTCTCCCGTTCCGTCAACTACTCCATACCTGGTACAAAAATGTAATCCCTAAACAGTGTACCTGAATCCAACTATCTCAAATAAACAAAAAAGGCCATCCTTTTGGGACAGCCCCTTTTTTTAAGTACTATTTTGTAGCAGGCGGTATAGGTGCAGGTACCCTGTTTTCCACCGGTGGCAGTGTTTTAAGATATGTATAGACCGCCTCCAGATCTTCATCAGTCATTTTTGCAAAATTGGGCCATGGCATAGGTGGCAAAAGATCTCTGCTTTCTTTAATACCCTTTAGCTTTCCATGACGTAATGCATATTTGAAATTTTCTAATGGCCAGCTTGCTGCACCTGTAGGATCACTGGTAAGGTTTGCAGAAAAGGAAATACCCCAGGGTCCCGCTGCTGATGTAAGGTCCTCATTAAACTGAGCAATACCTTTTCTGGCCAATGCCTGATTAAAAGAAGGTACGGGTCTTGAAGAAGGGAAACCCGATAGTCTTCTTTCTATGTCAATCTCCGGCCCCTTTGGTCCCATAATTTTGGGAGAATGGCAATCGTCACAAACTCCAATAGTAACGAGATATTCTCCGCGTTTTACAAGAGAAGCAGGATCCATTTTTACCGGACCCTGTTGTTTGGCTGTTGAACTGTTACAAGCAGTGGCGATAACTACCATCGCAGCAACAAAAACAGAAATGATCAATACTACTTTTCGCATAACAAAGGTTTTAATGGTTATTTGTTGGCTTAAAAATGGCTTGATTTTTTTACCTGTACAATCCCATGTATATGTGAAAAGAATTGGCTTAAAAAAAAAGAGTATGTGATGGCTTATCACATACTCTTACATTATTTTCTAAAATGAAATGACGGGCAGCTGTATCGGAAGTTATTATATAACATCACTGCTAACATTGCTTAGCAGTAATTAACCGTGTTAAACAATTTTATCCTTAAAAGCTTTGGCCACAGCTTCTGATTTAGAGTTTACATGTAGTTTTTCATAGATCTTTTTAATATGGCTTCTCACAGTATCAATAGCAATATACATTTCAGCGGCTATCATTTTATAGCTGTAGCCGTTAACAAGATGTTGCAATACTTCTTTTTCCCTGTCGCTGAGGTTATAATCTTCCCCTTGAGGCACCTGCACTTCTGAAAACATTTTTAACACCTGTGTGGCGATGGAAGATGTCATAGGGGCTCCTCCGCTTGCAGCTTCTGTTATATACTCAAGAAGTTTTGCCGGTGGTGTTTTCTTTAATACATATCCGTTTGCCCCGTTTTTAAGGGCTTCAAATACATTTTTGTTATCATCAAAAACTGTCAGCATCAATACTTTTACTTCCTGGTTATACTGCCGTATAAGTTTCAATCCTTCAATGCCATTAACTACGGGCATATCTATATCCATCAGGATGACATCAGGATTAAAAGCCTCTACTTCTTGTATCACATTGCTGCAATTTTTAAACGAAGCCAGGATCTCAAAACCATCGCTGCCATCAATAAGCATAGTTAACCCTTCGCGGAGCTGAGGGTTATCTTCGTACAGAATTACCTTAATCATGTGTGGTGTTTGTATTTATATAATCAAGCCTTTATACAAATCTACTTATCTGACAACCCGCTCCCAATCACATATTAATGTGAAATGCCAGTAGTTTCTAACTGCCACTATACCAGTAGTTTAAGTTGATTGATCGGGGTGCTCAGATAGTCAATTTGCTTAAAAACCTCTTCCCCCGGTCAATATTCCGTAGAATGAGGGCAGGTATTTTTTTAATACACGACCGGTACTGAGGCAAAGAACTACAACAAATGCAGGAATAATGATATAACTGAGTAAACGATAACCTGGCAGAAAACTCAATTCTTTTACGGCCATAGTCATCATATATGGGAGAAGTGGCACATGCATTCCATATAAGAAAAACGAGAATCCACTTGCCTGGTGAAACCATTTTTTATTCATGCACCATTTGATCACTTTATCCGATCCGAACCACATAGCCATAATGCCTGCCAGTACTGAAAGCTGGTAAAATATCAGTAAGGTTAAAGATGTACCTATTGTATTAGGTTCCAATTCGAAAGCCATAAATGTCTTGATCACTGTGAATCCGATAAAGAAAATAAAAGCTAGTCCGGTGCTAAACCAGGCAGGTTGATTTTCTATGGATATTTTTTTCTTTTGCAGGAATATGCCCAGGGAAAAGAAAAAAAGTCCCCGGCCATCTATGTATATAAATTGAAATCCTAAAAAGAAAGAAAGGAAAGTCAGCGGTAGCCATATGTAAGGAATCTTTATAACCAGCCAGCGTATTGATGGATAGATCAGGTTATAGATAAAGAGAGAAACAATAAACCAAAGCTGGTAAGCAACAGGCGCAGATAGCCAACGTTGGATCATTCCTCTCCAGCCGATTTCAGTATAAGGCCTGTTGTCTTGCAACTGGTCCAGCTTGGCAGTACTCACTATATCGGCAGTATAAGAAAACTGTTGTAATGCAAAAGTTAATAAAAGAGCAGCAGCGCTCCAGAGTAAGAAAGGAATGATAAGCGTTTTGAACCTTTTTTTTATTTGCTGAAGGTATGGCCGCTGATCGTATGCGGCATATAAATACCCGGATATTATGAAAAGCATCGGTATCCTGAAACGCAGCAGGCCGTTAGCCACGAAATATTCAAAAAAGGAAGTAAAAGTCAGGGGCTCATTAACAGTACTGTAAGGGGCCAGGTATGTCTCTTTCAGGTTGTAGCCATGAACATATGCCAGCAATGCTATACAGATGAATGTGAAAAAACGAAACTTTTGACTTAATGCTTTATTCATTTTACTCTGAATTATAGAACTGGTACAGTTAATTTTACTGTAGTTCCTTCGCCCTGTTTTGATGTAATTTGTAATACTCCTTTCATGGCGTCAGCTCTTTTTTGCATGTTGTTTAAACCATTTCCACTATCTGCTTCAGCCACAATAAAACCTTTACCATTATCTTTTACAGTAAGCTCCAGCCGACCCGGTTTTGTTATTAGTACAACAAAAATTTTGTTTGCTTTAGAATATTTGGCTGCATTATTAATAGCTTCTTTAAATACGAGAAAGAAATCTCTTCTTGCTTCCATATCGAGCTTTACGTCATATACTTTCTCTTCTATATCAAAATCCACTTCAATGTCTTTGGCTTCAAGTACACTGGTGGCAAACTCTCTCATCCTGGCAGTGATCTTTTGCATGTTATCATTCATGGGTTTGATACTCCATACAATATCATCCATAGCCTCCATCATCCGCTGACTGTTTTCACTGATCTTGCTTATGTATTCACTTGTTTTAACAGTATCTGTATTTAACCTGCTCTTCGCCATCGTACTTAAGATATTGATCGTACTTAAAGTAGATCCCATATCATCATGCAGGTCTCTGGCAACCCGGTTTCTTATCTTTTCTACGGCCAGTATGCGATTGACTCTCATCCGGTGCAATGTGTATAAGAGAAGCGATAGCAGAAAAAGTCCACTGCTTATAAACCAATAGGTTCTCCAGAACGGGGGTTTGATATATATCTTGAACGAGGTAATATTTTTTGACCGTATTCCATCAATATTTTCACAATAAACATAAAAAGTGTAAGATCCCGGCGGGAGCAAGGAATAGTTTACAAAGCTTTGCCAGTCTGCTTTTATCCAGTCTTTATCAATTCCTTCCATTTTATAGTAATAGGTAAGCTTTTCTTTTTGCAAATAACTTAATGAAGAGAAGTAAATGGAAAATGAATTCTGATGAGCATTTAATTGTAGCTTGGGCAAAGCCAGTAAGGAATCTACAGGAACGTAGTCATTGAAAAGTTTAAAATCTGTTATTACAACATCTGGAGGGGGTTCCTGGTTGTCAAAGATTGAAGGCAGAAAGAACATGACAGCATTTGAACCAGTAAACATGATGTAGTGTTCTGTACATTGGTAATCGGCTTTAGTTGTCATATTTGCCAGCGTAATGCCATCTTTGCGACCATAAGGTGTAAACCGCTTCGTATTAGAATTATAACGGCAAAGTCCGTTCAGGGTAATGATCCATAAATTACCATTTTTGTCTGCCCTTACCCGTTGTATAGTATTTCCGGGTAATCCATCATCAAACGTAAGCCATGTTACATTGCCTGTTTTTAGATTAATAAGGTTAAGAGCACCGGCGCCATATGCAATGGTGCTGTCGTTGATTTGGTCAATATCACTTCCCGAGTTAATGAAAAGCGGGTTTGTTTTACTGTCGCTGGTGTAATGCCGGAGTATTTTTGTACCATCACTGGTCAGACAGTATAAACCCTGGTTATGAGTAGCGAGCCACAATAACCCGCTGTTATCAATTAAGATTTTAGGAATAATGGTTCCAAATTTTTGAACAGTTGTAAATGTTTTTCCATCATACTTTATGATATGGCCCCGTTGGGTGGATATCCAGATAGTTCCTCTCTTGTCAGCAGTAATATAACGGATAGTGGCTTCTTCTGCTTCTTTCAGATCCAGGAAACTGGTTTTACGGGTGGCAGCATCATGAATCATATATTTACCGGCCTGGCAACCAATCCATACTTTGCCATCTGTATTTTGATATAATGCCCATACCTGGTTATACATTGTACGTCTTGCATTATCCATTGCCGGCACACTATTGTAGATGCCTGCATCATACCGGTCAAAGTTTTTATCAAGAGTTATTATGCCTCTGCCCCAGATGCTAAACCAGTATTGGCCGGTTTGTAGCTGAAGTAAGTCTGTTATATCTACAGCGCCTTTGCTTTCATCAAAAAGCAGGTTAACCACATTAAATGTCCCGCTGCCTGTAGACGCAAAATATAAACCGTTATCAGTGGCAATCCAGATACTTCCGTCACGATCTTCCATTACCTGGTTGGCTGATTGATACCTGATACCTGTGGCGCTGATAGTAGAAGCAGTTTCGTAAAAATAGAAACGATCAATATTATTATCGTAATTAAAAAGACCATTGGCGCCATACACCCATAACACAGAGTCTTTGGTCTCAAAGAAATTTACCAGTTCTGAATATTCCGGATTGTCATTTATGCCGGCAGTATCTTTTAGTTGAGTTCCGCTTTCATTAAAACACCATTTGTTCTGGCCGCCTGTCCAGTTAAATACCCAATGCCTTCGTTTACGGTCAATGAAAAACTCTGTCACACCTGGCTGGATTATTTTATTTTCAAGCAGGGGGATATGTAACGGGTTGTAATGACGGGTATATACTTTTTTTGCATCTGCGTCATATACAGCCAGACCGCTATCGGGGCAGGGAAACCAATACCTTTTTCTTAGGGTATCTTCAAAAACACTGGTACTGGCCTTCCAGCCTGCTGGTAAGGGGAAATAATTTTCATCAGTAAAGGCCTGTTGTTTTTCATCAAACCGGATGATCCCGTATTTCCAGATAGAAAGAAAAATATTTTTCTTACTGTCTTTCCATAATCTCATATTGGCTCTTGGAGGAATCGGTTGTGAGTTTTTTATCGGGATAATATGGTAATCAAAGGTGATGGGATTAAAAACCCCGACTTCTTTGCGGGTATTGAAGAACAACCAGATGTTGCCATTGCCTGCATCAAGTATCTGTGCCAGGTCAGCAACAGGTAGTTTGTTACTCCCTGGATTGCTGGTGCCGAATGTGATAAATTTATTTCCGTCAAAACGCTGTAAGCCGTTGGCAGTACCAACCCATATAAATCCTTTGACATCCTGGTAAGTACAATACACTACGTTTGATGCCAGCCCTGTTCCGTCATCTGTGCTAATACGGTTGAAAGTGTATCCCTGTTGTGCGCAGACAATGCAGGAATAAATTAATCCGGTAAGCAACAGGATTTTTTTCATGTATACAAATCTAATGAGAGCTTTCCTATTCTGGAAGCGACCAATATAAAATAACATATTTATGTGGTCCAGTCTGAGTAACCTTTTTTGATCTTTGAATTTTTGGAAAAAACCCCGAATAATGAATGTATTAGTCTTCCGCGGGCAAATATAGCAATGGTGCAAATGTTTGTTTAGTACCAGTTTGGATTTTCACCCCAATATGTGATTGTACAGTATTTAATCAATAATCATCTTTGTGCTAACAAAAACCTTAAACCATTAAACCTGATTGTATGAAGAAAACGAACAGTGCCGGTACAACCGGAACAAATGATCCGAAAAAATCTCAAGGGTCTGAGAATATTCACCGGGAACTAGCTGAAACCATTATGATACACAGAAAGATCATGAGAAAATTCTATGAATTATTTTTCGCTGAAAAAGATATTCATAATGAATTAGCAGAAACGATTACAACCTATCGGAAGACAATTTCTGCTACTCAGCCAGATGTTGTAAATAATTCTACCTGGTTGTTGTTTACAGGGCCGCAAGCAGCCTGAAAAAGCAGCTATTGTGACTTTCCTGGTTGAATTATGAAATATGTATTTAATTACTCCTACATAAGCAATCAATCACGGCCTTCTTTGTCAAGAGAGGGCCTCTCTTTTTTCACATCTTCATGCGATTGTTTTGCTTTATTGGTATCATGAGTTTTGCTCAATCATTAATCATTAAACTTTTAACCATGTTATGAAAAAAACTGTCACAGGAATTATTCTCCTTGTTTCTTTTACAGTCATTTTACCGTCTTGTTCAAAAGAGCCCGAAAATGCAATAGAAAGAAATTACAACTATGCTGATTTTAATAAAATTGAAGCTGGGAATCAGCATCGGTTTACTATAACAAAAGGAACATCTTATTCTATTCTTGCCAGGGGGGAAGAAAGAGATATCAATGATCTTGTACTAAGCATAACTGACTCATCTCTGAAAATTGAGTATGACCATTACAGGCCTAACCGCAAAAGGATGTATTTTACTATTACCCTTCCATCTATTGAAGGATTGGTTCTTTCGGGTCAGTCGGAGGCCACATTAGCAGGTTTTGCAGAAACAGACATGGTGAGCTTTAATATATCAGGTCAAAGTGCCTGCCGGGTGAATATGAGTGCCTCGAAGTTTCTGTTACAAGCCAGCGGCCAGGCAAAAATTGAATTCCAGGGGGGTACAGCGACCGGCTTTGAGGCTGACGCAAGCGGCCAATCTGAAATCCTTGGGTATGGATTATCGACAGTTGTCGCGGCAGATGTAACGGCTACCGGGCAATCTGCAATAAAAGTAAAAGTGGGTAATATTTTTACTGCTAACGCATCAGGCCAGAGCAGGATTTATTACCAGGGCAATCCGCTGATTAAAAATATCATACAAACCGGAGATTCAAGGGTAATACAAGAATGAACCGGATAGTTTGTATAAAAATACTTCAGCAATACCAATGTTTTCTATTTTTATGTCCTTATGCAAGACTATAATTTATATTTTGATGCCAACAGGGATTTGTGGAATCAAAGAACTGTTGTTCACCGGGATTCGGCATTTTACAATCTGGCAGGGTTTAAAAATGGTGAAACAGTATTGACACCAATAGAATTAACAGAGCTGGGTGATGTAAAAGATAAAACACTCCTGCATTTGCAATGTCATTTCGGAATGGACAGTCTTGATTGGGCGAGAAAGGGAGCCAAAGTAACTGGCGTTGATCTGTCTGATAAGGCAATTGAAGAGGCCGGAAAGTTAAATAGAGAGCTGGGGTTAAATGCTTCTTTTATATGTTGTAATGTCTTAGACACCAGTAAATTCGTGAAAGAGCAATTTGATATTGTATTTACTTCTTACGGCACTATTGGCTGGCTCCCCGATCTGGAACCATGGGGTAAAATGATAGCGGAAAGACTAAAACCCGGCGGTACTTTTTACATTGCCGAATTCCATCCCATGGTATGGATTTTTGATGATGATTTTGCCCATATTAAGTATTCTTATGAAAAAGCAGAAGTGATTGTTACGGAAAACGAAGGAACCTACACTGACAGGAATGCTGATATAAAGGGAAAGGAGTACAGCTGGAATCACAGCATTAGCGAAGTACTGAATGCGATTATAGGGGCAGGATTGAGAATAGAAATGTTTAATGAACATATGTACTCACCTTATCCATGTTTCAGGAATGTAATAGAGTTTGAAGCTGGTAAATGGCATATAAAAGGATTGGAAGGAAAGATACCCATGGTATACAGTCTGAGAGCCGTAAAACAATAGGCAAAACCCCTATCTTCGCAGCGAAATTTCTATTCCATGTTACCTAAGTACAAACGAATTCTTCTCAAACTTTCAGGCGAAGCTTTAATGGGTGATAAAAACTTTGGTTTCGACACCGATGTGATAGCCCAATATGCACAGGATATTAAATCTATAACAGATCTGGGTGTGCAGGTGGCCATAGTAATAGGCGGTGGTAATATTTACCGGGGAATGAATGAGGCTGAAACAGGAATTGAAAGGGCACACGGCGATTATATGGGAATGCTGGCTACTGTTATTAATGGTATGGCTTTACAGGCAGGATTAGAAAGAATTGGGGTTTATACCCGGTTACAAAGTGCAATTAAAATGGAGCAAATTGCTGAACCTTATATCCGGCGCCGGGCTATCCGCCACGTTGAAAAGGGCCGTGTGGTAATCTTTGGGGCTGGTACAGGAAATCCTTACTTTACTACAGATACAGCAGGGTCTTTAAGGGCAATTGAGATAAGCGCAGATGTAATCTTAAAAGGTACCAGGGTAGATGGTATCTATACAGCTGATCCTGAAAAAGATCCTTCAGCTACCAAATACAACGTCATAACTTTCCAGGAGTGTCTGTCACAGAATTTAAAGGTGATGGATATGACAGCCTTTACGCTTTGCATGGAAAACAATCTCCCTATTATTGTATTTAATATGAATAAGCCAGATAACCTTAGAAGGGTGGTAACCGGAGAAAAAGTAGGCACACTGGTAAGAGGATAAGGTGTTTTTCCGGGGGGTATTTACTATTTAATTTTTCGCAGAGAATACTATCTTGTGCCAGCTTCGAAAGCACACCTGTGAAAAACTATTTAACGGCTATTTGCCGGATTTTTAATAGTTTACGAACCTTACTTAACAGCTTATGCCCACCCTTTCCTTATCAGTCATTGAGATAATTGTTCTCATGCTGGGTGCTATAACCCTGGGCATTACTATCCATTTTTTTATTGTAAGTCGTAAATCTCTCAAAGATGCTACGTCGGATATTACCGGAAAACTAAATAAAGAACTGGAAGTCTGGAAACTAAAGTATTTCAACGATACTGAATTAAGGGACAAAGAACTTGATAAGCTAAGAAAACAATTAGCTGATGCGGAAGAGAACAGTAATATCTATTCTATTGAAGCGGAGGAGATGCGCATTGTGAACAAAAAGTTACAGACAGAAATGGAATCAATGCGAAAAAAGGCTCCCTTACAGCCAACTGCTGTACAGGCAGAAAAATCGGATTATTTAGAGCAACTCCGGTTGGCTCAAAACAGCCTGCTGGAACACAATGAAAAGATAAACCAGTTACTTGGACAGATAGACATTGTAAAAGAAACGGAAGAAAAACAACAGGAAATCATTAAAACAAATGAAGAACTTTCTTCGCAAATTGAAGATTTACGGTTCAGGCTTTCTCAAAAGGAAAAAGAAATAAATAATATAAGGCAGAAGGAACACCTGACCACTGAGATGAATGCTATGCTTGACAGCGCCTATAGTGAGTTCAATGTGCTGCAGGATAAAATGCATAAGCTGGAAAACCAGGTAAATATTTCTAGAAGAATTAACCTGGAGTACGAAGAGCTAAAGGAAGTACAACATAAAATGACCCGTGATTTCGAAGAACAAAAGTTGAAATACCAGGCAGCTGTTGAAGAAAACAGGCGATTACGGCTGGAAATGACAGAAACCGAAGACAAACTAAAAGAATCTGATTTTCAACGCCAGCAATTGCAAAAAAGAGTTGCTTACCTGGAAGAACTGAATAATGATATGCAGGCTATGACGGAAACCAATAAGAAACTTGAAGGGCAGCTTAAAAGAATTGGTGAACTGGAGAGTATGCTAAATGTGATAGCCGAAGAGAGAGATCAACTGATACAACGAAAGACTAATTTGTAAAAACCGGGTCAAAAAATTTCAGAATGCCCCTGCGAAGGGGTGTTTTTGTTTGGTTCAGTTAACCAAAATTACTACCGCGTATACACAGGTAATGAGAAACAGAGAATAGTAGTACAAACTACAAGTTAAAACGAGTAGTTTGTACTACCGGGTAATTACTTACTTTTTTTAGCAGCTTTCTTTTTTGCTGCCGGGGATACAGCCGGACGGCTTTTACCGAATGAACCTTTAAAGCGTTTTCCTTTTGCGGTTTTTTTATCTCCTCTTCCCATGATAATTGATTTTTTATATGTGATACAAAATTAAAGCTGTTTTAATATAAAAAGCTCCGGCACTGATATAAGCACAGGAGCTTCTTAATACAGTAAGGGTGCAATTACAATTTACCGGCAAGTTCTTTACCAGCTTTGAACTTAGCTACTTTTCTTGCTTTGATTTTAATTACAGCGCCAGTTTGTGGGTTTCGGCCATTGCGGGCAGCTCTTTTCGATACGGAAAATGTACCAAATCCAACCAAGGTAACTTTACCACCACCTTTTAATGTTTTTGTAACTGCTTCTACAAAAGAATCAAGGGCAGCATTTGCCTGCGTCTTGGTGATACCTGTATCATCGGACACCTTTGCGATCAATTCGGCTTTGTTCATGATTTGTATTTTTATGTGTTTTGCTAACGGCGACAAATTTAGACGGTTTTTGATACCGGCAAAAAATTTTTATTCTCCATATTTTTTGTATTAAAAGCCCCGAAACCGCAAGGGATAAGGATTTTAGCGATTTATCATTTTCCTTCACTTTGGCGCAATATCTGCCACAAACGCTGAAAGTCTTTACTGTAGCGGTTTCTGTAAAATGATCAATGAAATTCAGGCCGGACAAGGGTTTGCGGGAAATATACAACTGTTTCGTATATAGAGAGGCCTGTAAATATTCTTTTGCACACTCAATTCACAACCTGCATTACAGTGCGGTAAGCTATGAATTGATTACCCCATTTCTCAATCCCCTTTTTTCTCATTTCATCTGCAAATTTTTCTATATACCGGTTGTATGGGGCCATACTTTCTGCATGATATTGTACAGCATAGGTTATGCCTTCCTCATCATCAGCTTCAATAAGGTGTAGAATAGTCGCATGACTAAAGCAGCCAGTACCTGTCATATCTGGTATATGCTCTTCCTTTAGCCAGGTAAGCCAGGCTTCAGCTATCGAGTGATTTATCTTGATCGTTACATTATAAATGATCATAACGCAAATTACATTTCAGTTGTATTATCAATAATAATTTTTTTGAGCCGCTGATACATAAAAGATACAGCAAGAAGTAAGACGCCTAATAAAATGAATGCAGCTATCTTACCACCGGGAGGAATATTGCGTATGTCATAAATAAACAGTTTGCTGATAGTGACAGTAAACAGAGTCAGTGAAATGATGCGGAGCGGTTTAAAATCTTTTTTCATCCCCAGCCACATCATGGTAAAAGAGCAGAGTCCCCATAGAATACTTAACCCGGCCTTGTAGTAAAGATTTTCCCACCAGGCCCAATCTGTTTTATTCCTATAATTAGTCCACCACATGACCTGGTACATTTCGATACTTAACACAAGCAGCATACTTGCGGCAATGATCCAGGTAAAAATTTCCTTGTAGGCTGACCAATTATTGTTCTTTCCTTGAAAAAAGAAAACGACAAGATAGTAGAGCAACCATATGAGTAAGATTGCTGCGATCCAATGGGCCATAAAATAGATACCAGTACTATTGTTGATCAGATATAATGAAAGTTCCTGTGTATTAGTTAACCCCATTATATAGATACCCAGGCTAAACCCGGTAAGCAATAATTTTAGCAATGGCAGTCTGATATCATTTTTTAAGATACTCAGTAGTATAATAACAAAAATATAGGTATAAGCCTGCAGGTATATTACAGCTGAAGGAACATCAGGGTTCCGTGTGTTGAATTGGTAGAATATTTCCAGTATGCCAGAAAGATAAGCCAGGCTGATGGCAGCAATCAGCATAGTTCTTCTGACAGTTTTTATTGAAACATCTTTGTAAGCTGTTGTTTCATTATCTCTTTTTAATAGTATATAATATGCAAATAAAGCGATAGATGAAACTATTGTTGTAACAAAGCCTTTGTTAAATATAACGGGTATAATCGTATTGTCTGCAAAATACACTTTCAACCAGGTTGATACAAGGCTGATGATCATGAACAGGACCACTATCAGTGAAGCTACTTTTAGCAATACAATTTTTGATCGCAGATATAGCCAGAATAGTACAACAATTTCTGCAGCCCAGAACAAGGTAATATGATTTCCTTTAAATTGTACGGGCGCAATCAGGGAAAGGAAAGTAACAGCAAGGCCTATCAACAAAGAAACAAAATTTCTGTCTGTACTTTTCTTCTTATAAAAAATCATCGCCAGGCCTAAGTTGGCTCCACCAAGCAAACAAGTGAAAAGCCCCTGGTAATCACCATCATTCCATCGGGCAAGTATGATCATTCCGGCTGTATAGTAAAGAAAATTGCTGCTTAACAGAATGATGAAATCAAAAGCATTGAACTTGTTTTTTAGGCGGATGCTATTAATAATATTCATCACTATGAAAAGAATATAAAATAAAGAAGCAAATAGCAATGCCTCTCTATATGGTAAAACTTCATCTGAAAAGACTGTTCTTTTGATAAGCCATCCTCCATAGATAACCGTTGTAAAAAACAGCGCAATGGTATTAATAGCTGGCCATCTCTTGAACCAAGCCAGCACCATCAGGCCTGCGTTAAGAATGCATAAATAGGTGAATAAGGCAATATAGTTTTCATGACCTGTGCTAACCAGGAAAGGAGTAATAAATCCACCAATGGTTGCAAGGATAGCTAACTCCTGTCTGTTATAAAACAAAGATAGTATGACCCCCAGACCAGAAATGATTACCATGATTATAAAAGCAGTAGCCTGGCTGATCAGTTGATATTGATGAAAAGCGAAACCAATACTGAAATAAAGGACTGTAAGGCCACCCCCCACCAGTACAGAACTAAAGGATCTGTATTTATTGCGGAAATAATGGGCTAATCCGATAAGTATGCCCCCGCTTATTAAACCAATGATTACCCTGCCAGCTTCGTGTATCCAGTTCTTGTCAATTGCGTATTTAATAAAAAAGGAAATACCCAGTACAAGGATAGTAATACCTATTTTGTTAGCCAGGTTTTCCCCGATGAATTTTTCAATATCTGTATTTCCTTTTTTCCCCTCGCTGATAAATAGGGGAACATAGGGTTTTGTATTTTCATTTTTTCTGATTTCCTGTTCCTTATTTACAGTTTCACCTTTTAATAGCTCAGGAAGTGTGAGTGATGCTACGAATGGCTCTTCTTTTTTGGTTGTTTCTGACAGAGGAACAGGCTTGGGTATAACCGGTACTACTTTTCCCTCCTCTTGGTGAATGACAGGTCTTTCCTTTTTTTGTTCTCTTAACTCTTTTGTTAAGGAAGCTACTTCACCGGTGAGCTCTTTTATTTTATCGTATAAGGATTCAAGCAAGCGTTGCTGCTCGCCGCTACGATTTAATATGGTTACTAAAAGGAAAAGAAAAATAACAGGTATCAGGATAGCTAAAACAATAATTCCGCCCATCAAAGAGAATTTTGGTTTACAATAGTTGCCGGTCAATACTCAGTGAAGTGAACGAAAAATATCAGTTACCGGCAGAGATCATAATTTGATATCTAAATATACCGGGCAATGATCAGAATGTTTTATATCCGGGAAGATTTCTGCATCTTTCAGTTGCTTTTTTAAAGGTTCTGTAACATTTATATAGTCAATTCTCCAGCCTTTATTATTCAATCGTACTGAAGGAAAACGCTGGCTCCACCAGCTATATCGATGAGGTTCAGGATGAAAGACCCGGAATGTGTCAATCCAGCCGCTAGCAAAAAATTTTGTCATCCATTCTCTTTCTTCCGGTAAGAAACCAGAGGATTTTTTATTTCCTTTTGGGTCGTGTATGTCTATTTCAGTATGTGCAATATTATAATCACCACACAAAATAAGTTTGGGATATTTCTTTTTCAGTTTAGTCAGCCAGTTAAAGCATTCATCAAGCCATTGATATTTGAAGTCCTGTCTTTCATCACCACTGGTGCCACTGGGAAAGTAAGCGTTAATAAGCCGGGTATCCCCAAAATCCAGTTGTATCACCCTTCCTTCATCATCACTTGGACCATGCCCGTTACCTAATTCTATTTTGTCAGGTATTACTTTGGTAAATACGGCTACACCACTGTATCCTTTTTTTTGTGCACTGAACCAATAGTCATGGTAGCCCAATTCATTTATTTTTTTTGTATCCACATCACCCTGTACGGCTTTAGTTTCCTGCAAGCATATAACATCTGCCGGATTTGTTTTCAGCCAATCAAGGAACCCTTTTTTTATAGCGGCTCTAATTCCATTTACATTGTAAGAAATTATTCGCATTGTAATAATGATTAAATTGTCAGGCAATTTACATTTTCTATGGAAGCTTCAGTTAAATCAAAGATAAATCCTGTTATTCCACCTAAAGAACCTGTGTATCTCGAAGGCCCAAAAAGCAGGGGTTATGAGTTATTATTTGCCTGGCGGGTATTCTGGCAATTTATAAAAGGATTCAGGGCTTTACACTTTATAGGCCCCTGCGTCACAGTTTTCGGATCAGCAAGATTTAAAGAAAATCATCCTTACTATGAGCAGGCAAGGGAGTTTGGAAAACGAATTGCCTTGTCCGGAATGACGACCATGACCGGTGGGGGACCCGGTATTATGGAAGCGGCCAACCGGGGGGCATTTGAGAATGGAGGGAAATCGGTTGGTTGTAATATTCAACTTCCTTTTGAACAAAAAGAAAACCCTTACCTGGATAAATCAGTAACATTTGAGCACTTTTTTGTCCGTAAAGTACTACTGGTGAAATATTCATATGCCTTTATCATTATGCCTGGCGGGTTTGGTACTATGGATGAGCTGTTTGAAACATTAACGCTGGTTCAAACAAAGACTATCAGCCAATTTCCTGTAGTGTTGTTTGGAAAAGAGTATTATACCCCCTTGCTTACTACGATTAAGGAAATGGAGATGCAGGGCACCATTTCGCCGGGAGATATGGACCTGGTATTGGTAACGGATAGTGTAGATGAAGCAATGGCTCATATCACTCACTATATCCGGACCAACTACAAAGTAAAACCCCGGAAACGTTTGTGGTGGTTATTTGAAAAGCGATGATCTGGTTGTGTACTCTTTACACAGAACTAAGTAACTTCACAAAAATTTATTTGTATGTTACTTAAACGATTGCTTACAATCCTTTTCATGTCAGGGATCGTACAGCAGGTATTTGCCGACCAGTCAATTACAGTCAGTTCACCTGATAACAATATTCAGCTGGGAATACTTCACCGCACAAACGGAGATCTTGTATACAGGGTTTTTTATAAAGGAAAGAAAACTATTGAGCCTTCCGGGTTGGGTATGAGGCTGAAAAATCCGGAATTATCATTGATAAAATTTGATCTGCTTGGAATTGATTCATCTGTAACTGATGAAACATGGAAACCTGTTTGGGGGGAGGTTAATTCTATTCGAAACAATTATAAACAACTTGTATTGAAACTTGCAGATCGTTCAGGATCAGGTATTCAAATCCAGGTTATTTTCAGGATATTTAATGATGGTGTTGGCTTTCGTTATTCCTTTCCCGCACAGGCAAAATTGAATCATTTTATCATTGCAGATGAATTAACCCAATTTGCCGTTACCGGTGATCATCATGCTTTTTGGATCCCTGGTGATTATGACACGAACGAGTATGGATACTATAACAGCACCCTGAGTAAAATTGATGCGTCAGGTGGTGGTTTTGCGCAGGAGATACATGCCAAGACTTTCTTTAACAACAATGCTGTACAAACTCCCTTAATGATGAAGTCAGCAGATGGTTTGTACATCAATCTGCATGAAGCAGCATTAATAAATTACCCTGCAATGAACCTTGTATTAGATAAATCATCTTATACATTCAATGCGCATCTTGTTCCGGATGCTGTTGGAAATAAAGCATACCTGCAGGCGCCTTTTGCCACTCCGTGGAGAACTATTATTGTAAGTGATAAAGCAACTGATATTCTTGCTTCAAAGTTGATTTTAAACCTGAATGAACCTTCAAAAGTAGCTGATGCTGCAGCATGGGTAAAACCGCAGAAAATGGTAGGGGTATGGTGGGAAATGCATGTAGGCAAAAGCAGCTGGGATTATAGTGGCGGCCAGGTTGGTTCTCAGCAATCGACTAAAGTTCCGCACGGGGCAACTACTGCTAACGTTAAAAGATATATTGACTTTGGCGCTGCTCATGGAATACAGGGAGTATTAGTAGAAGGATGGAATACAGGCTGGGAAGATTGGTTTGGTCAATGGAAGGAAGATGTGTTTGATTTTGTAACACCTTATCTTGATTTTGATGTAAAAGAATTGCAACAATATGCAGCATCAAAAGGAGTAAAGATCATCATGCATCACGAAACATCCGGATCTGCTACTAATTATGAAAGATGGATGGATACAGCATACAGGTTTATGAACCGTTTTGGTTATGATGCCGTAAAAACCGGTTATGTAGGACGAATAATCCCAAGAGGGGAGCATCATGACGGGCAATGGATGGTACGCCATTATGAAAGAGTAGCAGCTAAAACCGCTCAGCATCATATCATGGTGGATGCACATGAACCGGTTCGCCCCACCGGCTTGCACAGAACTTATCCTAACTGGCTGGCTAGTGAGGCAGCAAGAGGAAATGAATTTAATGCCTGGAGTGTAGGTAATATGCCTGAGCATGAAACTATATTACCCTTTACCCGATTGATGGGGGGACCAATGGACTATACTCCGGGTATCTTTAAAATCAGGATGAGTCATTATAATCCTGAAAAAAAAGAACAGGTGCATACAACGCTGACAAAGCAACTGGCTTTATATGTGACCATGTACAGCCCTTTACAAATGGCAGCTGATCTGCCGGAAAATTATGAAGCCAGAATGGATGCATTCCAGTTCATCAAAGATGTGGCAGTGGATTGGGATGATTCGAGGATACTTGAAGCTGAACCGGGTGATTATGTGATTATATCAAGGAAGGCTAAAGGAAGTAATAATTGGTTTGTAGGAGCAATCACAGATGAAAATCCAAGGAATTTTTCTACCCCCTTATCTTTCCTGGATGCAGATAAGAAATATGTGGCTACCATTTACCGGGACGCAGATAATGCACACTGGAAGGATAACCCAGAAGCATATGTCATTGAGAAATTTTTGGTAGATAGTAAAACAATTTTAAAATTTAAACTGGCACCGGGTGGTGGTAGTGCAGTAAGTTTAATGCCAGCAAAGACAGAAGAACTTAAACTGATAAAAAAATATAAATAATGACAGCAGCAGATATGTTGGGATACGCAGCCGGGGCATTAACTGCATTTACTTTCTTACCCCAGGTATTAAAAACATGGAAGGAAAAATCTGCGAAAGATGTTTCGCTCTATATGTTTATTATTGCTTTTGTAAATGAAATAATGTGGCTTGTCTACGGAGTAATGATAAATAACTGGGTGATTATCCTTACCAATGCTGTAATGCTGGTTATGTCCGGCATTATGATCTGGCTGAAAATGCGTTATAATCATCAGTAGAAAACTATGAAGATTGAAACAATTATCTGGGACCTCGGCGGTGTGCTGATCGACTGGAACCCCCAATACGTTTTTAATGAAACTTATTTTGAATCTGAAGAAAAAAGAGATTATTTCTTTCGTCATATCTGTACCAGCGACTGGAATGAAGAACAGGATGCCGGCCGGTCAATTGTAGAAGCAACCCAATTGCTGGTATCTGAATTTCCAGACTGGGAAAAACCCATCAGGGATTACTATGGACGCTGGACCGATATGCTGAACGGACCTGTTCAGGATACAGTTGAAATATTCAGGATGCTGAGGGATTCAAATAAGTTCAAACAGTATGCCTTAACCAACTGGCAGGCGAATCTTTTTGACATTGCCCTGGTGAGGTATGATTTTTTACATTGGTTCCAGGGCAGGGTAGTGAGCGGTGAGGAGAAAACAAGGAAACCCTTTCCTGATTTTTATAAGCGATTGTTGGATCGGTATAATGTTGACCCTTCTACAGCTATATTTATTGATGATAACTTACGAAATGTGAAAGCAGCCGAGGAGTTGGGGATCAAATCAATTCATTTCCATAGTCCCGGCCAACTAAAACAAGCTTTCAGTGATATTCATATATTGTAATTGCTGACTGAATCGGGGTTAGAAAAAATAAACTATTATATTAACCGGCACTGTATGTCACCACTGATAATTATCTTACTACTGGTTATTTTCCTGATCCCTGTTTTTATTTATAATAACCTTATCAGGAAGAAAAACGCCGTTGATAACGCATTTTTTTCAATTGATGTGATGCTTAAAAAAAGGTACGACCTGATACCGCAGCTGGTAGAAACGGTAAAAGGTTATATGCAACATGAAAAGGGATTGCTGACAAGTGTTACGGAATTACGCCAAAAAGTAATGCAGGATAACTTGTCTGCCAATGAAAGAGTAAAGCTGGATAACCAGATCAATACGGTCTTGCAGCAAATTTTTGTCAGTTTTGAAAACTATCCGCAACTAAAATCCAGTGAAAATTTTCTGAGATTACAAGGTGCTATCAATGAAGCGGAGGAACAACTGGCTGCATCAAGGCGTTTTTACAATGCAGCAGTTAATGATTATCATAATGCCATTGAAACGTTTCCCTCCTCACTTATAGCTTCAGCTGCAGGTATGAGAAGAAAAGAGTATTTTAATATCCCTGATTCAGAAAAGTCAGCTTCCGCTATAAATATTAATTGATAAACTTAGTATGTCTTCAGCAAATAACTTCAACTTATTCTATGAAAATGAATTGAAGCATTTATTGACCCCGCTTGAAGAAGATCGGAGAAAGATAAAGAAGTATGGGATAGCCGGGTTTTTCTTTCTGGGAGCGGCGATTTTACTTTTTATTATTTCTGCTGCATCTCATAATAGTGGTACTGCTGTTATTGCTTTTATATTAATACTGTCAGCACTTATCCTGCTGATTGTTTTTGGTAATAAAAAGAAATCATTTGCTGCGGGTTTCAAAGAAACGATTGTACGAAAGATCATTCATTTTATTGATCCCTCTTTAACGTATAACCCCCACCTCTCTATCAGTAAAACGGATTATTTAAACAGCGGGCTGTTTGTGGAACAGCCCGACCGCTATTCAGGGGATGATTATATTGAGGGAACACATGAAAAGACCTTCTTTTGTTTTTCGGAGTTACATACAGAACGAAAAGTGAGTTCGGGTAAGAGTACTCATTGGGAAACAATTTTCAGAGGACTTTTTTTTATTGCAGATTTTAATAAGAACTTCTCCGGCCGCACTTATGTTTGGAGTGAAAGAAATCCCCAGATCAATTTTCTAACGAAACTTTTTTCATCCTTTGCCTGGAACCTGGAAAAGGTAAAACTGGAAAGTGTGGAATTTGAGAAAAGGTTCATTGTGTATAGCAGCGACCAGGTGGAAGCCAGGTATATTCTTACACCTTCATTCATGGAGCGGATTGTACGTTTGCAGCAACTGATGGGAGAGGGTACTTCCTTATCTTTTGTCAACACAAATATTCATGTAGCCGTTCCGATAAAAGATGAATTATTTGAACCAGCCATCTTTTCTGCTAATGATAATAACAGACTGGGCGATTTTTACAATACTATCAATATCGTATTTGATATAATTGATGAACTAAAACTGAATCAGCGGTTGTGGAATAAGGAATAGAATTATTACTCCAGTACCGGTCTCAGCCATTTTTCCGCTTCTTCTATCGTCATTCCTTTTCTTTTGGCATAATCTGCCAACTGGTCTTTACCAATTTTCCCCAAACCAAAATAGTGGCTTTGCGGATGGGCAATATACCAGCCACATACTGATGCCGGAGGGTTCATCGCCAGGCTTTCCGTAAGTTCAATACCTATGTTCTCGGTGACATTTAGTAATAAAAACAGTTTCAGTTTCTCCGTATGATCGGGGCAGGCAGGGTATCCCGGTGCCGGACGAATGCCCTTGTATTCTTCTTTTATCAGTTGTTCATTGCTCAATCTTTCGTCTTTCTCGTAACCCCAGTATTCTTTTCTTGTTCTTTCATGCAGGCACTCGGCAAAGGCTTCTACAAAGCGATCAGCCAATATCTGTACCATAATTTTATTATACTCGTCATGCTCGGCTGCAAATTTCTCAATATGCTTTTTAGCACCATGGATAGTTACAGCAAAAGAGCCTATATAATCATCACCCAGTTCTTTAGGTTTGATAAAATCTGCCAGTGAATAGCTGGGTTGTCCTACAGCTTTTTTCAACTGCTGCCGCAGGGATTCGAGTTTTACTACTCCATTTTCTGTTTGAAGGGTTATTGTATCAGCATTATTGGTTGTTGCCGGCCAAAAGCCAATAACTCCGCTTGCGGTAAACCATTTTTCAGTTACGATTTGCTGCACCAGTTTTTGTGCATCTTGGTAAAGCCGGTTCGCTTCAGCGCCAAATATTTTATCTGATAATACTTCAGGAAAATGGCCCGGCATTTCCCAGGCTATAAAGAAAGGCCCCCAGTCTATATACTTTGCAATGATGCCAAGATCAAATTCTTTCAGCACTTTTATACCATCAACAGCAGGCTTAACTGGTTTGTAACTCTTCCAGTCGAAATATTCTTTTGTAATGACAGCTTCGGTATATGGAACCAGATCTTTCTTGTTTTTGTTCAAAAACTGGTTCCGGAGTCCTTCGTACTCATTGGCAGTTTTTTGCAACAAGTCTTTTTTCTCTTTGCTTAAGAGGGTGCTGACGGCTGTTACGCTTCTGGAAGCATCCAGGATATGCAATACCCCATTGTTATATTGAGGAGCAATTTTCACTGCTGTATGCATTCTGGAGGTAGTGGCACCACCAATCAGTAATGGTTGCTTCATATTGCGGCGTTTCATTTCATGAGCCACATGCACCATTTCGTCTAAGGATGGGGTAATGAGGCCGCTAAGGCCTATAATATCCGCTTTTTCTTTTTCGGCGGTATCAAGTATTTTATCGGCAGGTACCATTACACCAAGATCAATAATATCATAACCATTACATCCCAACACAACCCCTACTATGTTTTTTCCAATATCATGTACATCGCCTTTCACAGTCGCTAGTAAGACTTTCGGAGCTCCCGCAGCTTCTGCATTTACTGTTCCTGCAGCTAAATGCGCCTGTTTTCTTTCTTCTTTTTCTGCTTCAATATAAGGAGTAAGAATAGCAACAGATTTTTTCATTACCCTTGCACTTTTTACCACCTGTGGCAGAAACATCTTTCCGGCTCCAAACAGATCGCCTACTACATTCATGCCGTTCATTAACGGGCCTTCAATTACTTCCAGGGGTGTGGAATATTTTTGGCGGGCTTCTTCCGTATCAGCATCAATATAATCTGTAATGCCATTCACCAAAGCATGTTTCAGCCTTTCCTCCACCGGGTTATTTCTCCATGCTTCATCTTTTACCTCAACCTTGCCTTTTGCTTTTACGGTTTCTGCAAAAGAAATGAGCTTTTCAGTTGCTTCATTGTTATCATTGTTACGGTTAAGTATTACATCTTCACAGAGTTCTCTTAACTGTGGTTCTATCTCATCATACACCACCAACTGACCTGCATTTACAATTCCCATGTCCATACCAGCTTTGATAGCATGGTACAGGAATACGCTATGCATGGCTTCCCGTACATGGTCATTGCCGCGGAAGGAAAAAGATAGATTACTCACCCCACCACTTACTTTGGTCAATGGCATCAGTTGCTTTATCTCCCTGGTGGCTTCAATAAAATCCACTCCATAGTTGTTATGTTCTTCCAATCCTGTGGCGACAGCAAAAATATTTGGATCAAAAATGATATCCTGAGGTTCGAAGCCAACCTGTTCTGTCAATATTTTATAGGCCCTGTGGCAGATATTTACTTTTCTTTCTTTGGTATCGGCCTGCCCCTTTTCATCAAATGCCATGACAATAACAGAAGCGCCATAACTCTGGCAAATGATGGCTTGCTCTATGAATTTAGCTTCGCCTTCTTTCATAGAGATTGAGTTGACGATACATTTTCCCTGTACGCATTTTAGCCCTGCTTCAATGATCTCGAACTTTGAGCTGTCGATCATGATCGGGATTTTTGCAATATCCGGTTCACTTTGTACCAGGTTCAGAAAAGTAGTCATTGCCTGAACACCATCCAGGAGCGCATCATCCATGTTTACATCCAGTACCTGTGCGCCACTCTCTACCTGTTGGCGGGCCACACTGAGTGCTTCCTCGTATTTGTTTTCTTTGATAAGCCGGGCAAATTTCTTTGAACCCGTTACATTAGTTCTTTCGCCAACGTTTACAAAATTGGTTTCCGGCCTGATGACCAGTGGTTCTAATCCTGACAATCTTAGGTAAGGCCTGATAACAATAGTGTCTTGCATTTATGAGTTCTTTTTTACAAATAACTTTTTGATCATTGAAAAGTTATTTACAACGAGTATGAGGATGGATAGCAGCAATAAAAATTGTGGTGTTGTCATACTAATTCTTTTTCTATAACAGGTAATGGCCTTGGGGTAAGGTTTTTTACATGCTCAGCAATATGTTTTATATGATCAGGAGTGGTGCCGCAGCAGCCACCAACGATGTTTACATATCCTTCTTTGGCCCATTCTTCCAGGTAATGGCCGGTATCTTCCGGCTGTTCATCATATTCTCCCATGGCATTAGGCAAACCGGCATTAGGATAAGCCGATACATAACAACTGGCAATCTGGGATAATTCTTCAATATGAGGACGCATTTCTTTGGCTCCTAATGCACAATTCAAACCAATACTTAGCGGTTTGGCATGCATTACAGAAGTATAGAAAGCTTCCAGTGTTTGCCCGCTCAGTGTTCTGCCGGATGCATCAGTGATGGTTCCGCTTATCATTACAGGAAGCGCTTCTTTTTTTGTATCCCTGAAATATTTTTTGATGGCAAAAATGGCTCCTTTTGCATTCAACGTGTCGAAGATTGTTTCGATAAGGAGTATGTCAACACCGCCATCTACTAATCCTTTTACCTGTTCGTAATAGGCATTTACCACTTCATCAAATGTAACGGCACGAAAACCAGGATTGTTTACATCAGGAGAAAGCGATAATGTTTTATTCAACGGACCAATGGCACCCGCTACCCATGCCTGTTTGCCAGATTGTTTGATCGCTTCCCGGGCACATTTGGCAGCAGCTACATTTAGTTCATAAGCCAGTGATTGCATTTCATAGTCAGCCATAGCTATAGCCGTACTGCTGAATGTGTTAGTTTCAATAATATCTGCTCCTGCGTCAAGGTATTGCTTATGAATAGCTGTAATAATATGCGGTTGTGTAATATTCAACAGGTCATTATTACCTTTTACATCACAATGCCAGTCTTTGAACCGTTCACCACGATAATCAGACTCTGTGAGTTTGTGTCGCTGTATCATAGTGCCCATGGCACCATCAATGACCAGTATGCGTTCTTTCAAACAATCATGGATTGTCTTCATGTCAAATTGTTTGTGAACTATAAACGTTAGGAAACTATATGAGAGTTTCGTCCGTTTATTAGTTCTGTTTTAGTCCCGGTGGCTATCGGGGAGGCCGAACAATAAACAAATCCGCCTGTATTTTGATAGGCAAAGCTAAGTTATATGGACTTAATAAACAAGCCCGCAAGTCTTAGCGGTTTGATACATAGCTTTCTACAGGCAAACGGTTTTGCAGGCTCCGGGCCAGCGTCATTTCATCGGCGTACTCCAGTTCACCTCCAAAAGCAATGCCACGGGCAATAGTAGTTATACGAAGTTGACAGGGTTGTAATTTCTTCTGAATGTAGTATATGGTAGTATCTCCCTGTATATTAGGATTGAGGGCAAATATTAGTTCTTCTGTTTTTTCCTTTTGCACCCGGCTGATGAGTGATTCAATATTCAATTGGTCCGGGCCAACGCCATCCAGTGGCGAAATGATACCACCCAAAATGTGATAAATACCATTGAATTGCTGGGTGCTTTCTATGGCAATTACATCACGGATACTTTCTACTACACAAATTACTTCCTGCTTTCTCATTGAATTGGCACAAATCGAACAAATATCTCCATCTGCTACATTGAAACACCGCTGGCAGAATTTGATCTCACTTCTCATACGGGCAATAACTTCGCTGAACTGCCCTGCTACCCTGGTATCCTGTTTTAGTAAATGAAGTACTAACCGCAATGCAGTCTTTTTACCTATACCCGGTAATTTGGCAAATTCGTTTACCGCATTTTCCAACAAAGAGGAAGAGAATTGCATGAGGCAAATATAAGCTATCGGTTTTTAGCCAGTCCCTACAGACTGATATCAAATTCATTTTGCCAGTTTGGTTTTACCGAGATCTTTCTTTCGATGGGGACAACCAGTTCAGGTTGTTTACGGGCACCAAAAAATTGCCCCGGGTCCCAGGTGCCATTCTTGTTATCGTCAAATAAAATTCGTAGCTCATAATCACCAGGTAAAAAAAGTGGGCTGGTAAACTCTGTGCTGGTAAGAGGAATTGATTTATATGCTGATCCATTGAGCAAAAAGGTCAATACAGGGTTTTTGCTCAGATCCAGGTTTCGGAATCTTAGTTTCAGCATACCATAATCGGTTTTTTTCTTTGTCGTAAAACTAAGCGTATCAGTTTTCAGTAATTTTTTGCCAGAAGAGTCTTCTGCAAAGTCTTTATCCATGATGAGGCGATACGGTGTATTCTCTTTCCAGTTATGTACAAGGGTTAATTTCCTGCTTAAACTGTCTTTTTCAAACTTATAATCTGTCACCGGCAGAAAACTTGTATCAGTATATAACCTGAGCCTGGATGAGTCAAAGGTTTTTAACGGCTGTTCAAATATCATCACAAACTGGCTGAGCAGATCCTGTTGATTATTTAACAGGTTAGTTTGATACCTTAATCTTTTTTCATTGGTAGCTGCACCCGGTTTGTTACGGATACCGGGACCGAAGGAGGGGGGTGCTGCAGCCTGGCTTGACGATTCTTGTTTAGCGCCAAATGCATACAGGGTAATCGGCTCATTTTTTTGCTGAACAACCACTGCGCTATCGGCAAAGGCAAATACTTGTTTGCCACCAAAATAACGTTTGGTGCCACCTTCATCCTTCAGGGCATAGATATAAAAAGTTTTTTCAGGCAGGTTTTTGAAATAAAAATTGCCTTTCCCGTCCAGCCTGGCTATATATTTTGGTTTTTCCTTCACCAGGGCAGAATCATCCGGGTTGGTATGAAGCATAACAATCAGGGTACTGTCTGTCTTTCCTGTTTCTGCCAGCACTACTTTTCCTTTTAGCTCAAGCGAATCGATGTATTTTCCTGTAGAAAAAGTATAAGTAAAGTTTTTAATTACGTTTCCCTCGGTGAAATCTTTTAGGGCTTTGCCAAAATCTAATGTGTAAGTGGTGTTAGGTTCCAGGGTATCTTTTAACCGTACGGTCACCTCCCGTTGCCGGTTGTCAACCGAAGGAATGGTTACCGGCAGGGGGGATACCAACAGGTTTTCCTGTATATTCTGTACGTCGATAAACTCATCAAAGGTGAAAGTGATCTTGTTGCCGGTGAAATTAACAGCAGAATCCCCCGGATTTGATTTTAGTAATACGGGGGCTATTGAATCTCTTGGCCCGCCCTGAGGGGGTATAATGTTAGCACAACCTGTGATATTGATGAAACCCGCAGTAATGATCACAACCAGAGTTGCTACAGATATAAGATGCTTATAATTCATGAGCTGCAAACTTAACTTGTTTGCAATTAATGATTTGTTTTTAAAATCATAATTCCTCTTCTTCGGTTTCCTGTTCATGTAAAGCAATGGCCAATTTGTTTGTTTTAACAAAATTGCACCAATGACAATCTTCTTTCCCACAACCAATATAGAATTCCCGGTTCTGTATCTTTTCCCAGGTGGATGTGATCTGCTGTGTTACGGTGGTAATGTCGTCCGTGGTAATAATTACCTTTTCCTTGCGATAGTTTTTCTTTTTATCAGGTTCTATAAAATCAAACTCAGTGCTTACGGCCTTCCAGTTTTTTTGCTCATAATGGTCAACAAGAATTTTATAGAAAACAGCCTGTCTCCAATAGTCGCCGCCATTGGGTACTTTTTCAGAAGGGCCATTGATTTTAGGAATGGCCTTATCGGGATCGCCGGTTTTGTAGTCAACTACATTCACCGATTTACCATCAAACTCCAGTTTATCCAGTTTCCCCTTTAGTGGAACATTGTTGATAACCACATTGCGAATATTTCTTTCGATCGCCACAATTTTATTAAAGCTGCTAATATACTTGTCGTAGTAATTACTCAGCACTTCCTGTCCGTATTCCAGCCTCCGGTCAAATTGTTCTTTGGTAAAACTCTCCCGGTGCCGGTGCATGTACCACCCGAAGTCGGCAATGAATTCCTCTTTGGAGGGAAATTTATTTTTCTTTTCCTCCTGCATTTTCCGGAAAAGTTTTTCCAATGCATGGTGGACAGCTGAGCCGAATTCGGTTGCTTCATTTTTTGGAGAGGGGATGCGGATCAGGTTTTTGAAATAAAATTCCAGCGGGCATTTCAGGTAGTTGTTCAATGCTGTTACATTCATTACAAACTTGTCAAGTATACGGCTGATAAATTCTTCCTCAATCTTTTCAATTTCCGGGGCTTCTGCTTCGGCGAAGCTCAATGCGGCAAACTCACTGACTACTTCTGTATCAATAATTATTTTTTCTACCGGTAATTCATGTTTATCCTGTATCTCCGCATTGAACATGGAGGGCTCCAGTTCCTTACCATCGTTTTTGTATTTGCTGTAAGAGATATATAAATGTTGTTCAGCTCTTGTCAGCGCCACATAAAATAAACGTCTTAGCTCTTCATCATCGGTTCCCTCCTTGCGGGAGGAGGAAAAAATTGTATCAGGGAGTTTGTAACCGCCTCCCGGTTTTCGTTTCTTTTCCCAGGAAGTGGCATTGCAACCTGCAAAGAATACATATTCAAACTCTAATCCTTTTGAACCGTGAGCTGTCATCAGGTTGATGCCTTTTTCGCTGCCGCTCACCTGTACTAATGGTAAAGAAATATCTTCCTTCTCCATTAGTTCGATAAGATTAACTAAATGCTCAAGGGTCAGATAAGGGTTACGGTGTGTTTCTTCTTTTACAAAATCAAACAAACCGGTCAGTATTTGTAACTGCCAATGCTTATCACTGCTCTGCATGACATGTGTGAGTACGCCGGCTTCACGAATGATATTTTCAAATAAATGCTGCAATGTTACATTGGAAACATCAGCGATCAGTTTTTCAACAATTCCGGAAGCTTTTTTTAATCCATGGTGCAGACCGTTGCTGAAAAGATCTTTGGCAGGAGTATTGACCTTCTCTGTTAATACCTGGCGGATGGATGTGCCGTTTCCTGTATATTTTTTATCTGCCACCTCCATCGTGAGCTTCGCAATTTCAACAGGCGGAATTCCAAACCAGTCGAAATGCAGGATTTCGAAGAGCATCTCATCTCCGCTGTAAGGGATATCATGTTCAGAGACGAGATACTTAAGCAGCAATATAATTTTCCTGGCCAGGGGTAATTCAAGAATGTTCAGGTTCCTTTTACTATAGACAGAAATGTTCAGCAGTTTAAAATATTGTGATAACTCTTCACCATATTTATTTTCCTTATAAATAATACCTATTCTTCCGGGTTGAATACCCTGTGCTGCCAGTTGCTGTACTCTTTTTACGATGCCAATCATCTCCAGCCGCTGTGTCTCGTATTCGTGGATGAAAGGCAGGTGTGTGAGATGCTTTAATTTTTCTTTGGATGAAAGCAGCTCTTTGCTTAATCCTTCAATTTGTTTCACCAGTCGTTCTTCGTTCCGGTCGATCAGCGATTTTGAAATATCAAGTATAGGTTGGGTGGAGCGATAATTATTGGTGAGTACCACTGTCAGCAGATCCTTTTGATAATTATCAGCAAACTGAAGCATATTCTCCACATTGGCTCCCTGGAAACGGTAGATACTCTGGTCATCATCACCCACTACAAACACATTAGGTTTCTCCCAATAGCTGATCAGCAGCTCGACAAGCCGGTTTTGTGTACCGCTGGTGTCCTGGTATTCGTCTACCAGGATGTATTGAAATTTTTCCTGGTAACCGGCAAGTAAGTTTTTATCTTCTTCAAAAGCTTTGATGACCCAGTTAATCATATCATCAAAGTCATATCGGTTGCGTTTGCGCATCAGTTGCTGAAAGCGATCAAACTCTCCCACGGCTGCCCGCAGCTTCTCCATTCTTTCTATTTCATCCTGGTAAGCAGGTTTTAAATCCCCTTTGTTCCATTTGCCAGCTTTATTTGTTTTGTATATAAATTCATCCCTCTTGGGCAGATCAGCTATGTATTCATCAATCTTTTGGTTGATAAAAGCCGGTGTCCATCCTTCCCGCTTCATATTGCTGAACAAATGCTGCAGGTTGTTCACTTCAAAATACACATCGCCCCTGTATCGTTTAAGCGGATGATTTTTGGGAAAAGAGTCTATCAGCTCTTTATAGAATTGAATTTTCTCCAGTTCAGAAACAGGATCAAGAGACGTCTTCTCAAACAAGGACAGGTTTTCCTGTATCACATCATTGCAAAATGCATGAAAAGTGTAGAGATGTACTTTATAAGCATCAGGTCCGATAAACTGCAATAGCCTTTTTCTCATGGCCATTACGCCGGCATCAGTATAGGTCAGACAAAGAATATTTTCAGGCAAAGCATCAGTTTCCAGTAAGATCTTTCCGATCCGGCTGGCCAGTATCTGTGTTTTGCCGGTTCCCGGACCTGCAATTACCATTACCGGTCCTTCAATGGTATTGACCGCCAGTTGTTGCTTTTCATTCAGTCTTTCAAATTCTTCTGCAAATTTTCTCTCTAATCTTTCTTTGTTAAATGACATTGCTTTTCCGAACTTTTCTGTTTAATAAAGGTTATTCAAACGAATTTAACTTATTACAATTTATGGCCGCACATTCAATTAAAACAGTTCAAAAAATTCCTATTTCATTAGAAAGGGCATGGGATTTTTTTTCTAATCCGGCTAACCTTCAGGCCATTACACCGGGAGACATGGGATTTAAAGTAGTCTCCAGGCATCACGGAGATAAAATGTATGCCGGACAAATAATCGAGTACACCGTTAAGCCGGTTTTAGGAATACCCGTTTACTGGATGACTGAAATCACCCAGGTAAAGGATAGGGAATACTTCATTGATGAGCAACGCTTTGGCCCGTATGCATTGTGGCATCATCAACATCATTTTAAAGCCATTCCCGGAGGGGTAGAAATGACAGATATTGTTCATTATAAGAATCCGCTTTGGTTTTTGGGTAAACTGGCCAACTTATTATTTGTAAAAGATAAGCTGAAAACCATTTTCAATTACCGGTTTAAGAAAGTGGAAGAGATATTTGGTGAGTGGCCGGGTAATCAGCAAATGCATGTGGAAATCTAATAGAAGACATCTCAAAAGGCCCGGCTACTTTATCCCTGCTCTCTTTTTCAAGTCTGCCACTGGTATTACCAATAACCTGCCAATGGGTTTATTTTTCCTGTAAGTTATAAGTTTCAAAAAAGAAGCATCTTTTGGAACAATGAGAGGCTCTTTATAAAAGGGGTAAAAGTTATCAGGGAATGAGTTGTCAAAACTATAGTGAATGGCTAAGCCTTCAATTTCAGTATCTAATTTCACCATTACAGTGGCGGTATCTTTTTTACTGGCAATAATGATAGGGTCATAAATGGCCGGTGAATATTTTACTTCGGCTGCATTCATTCTTTCAAAATGTGTTTCTACTCTTGCGGCAAAATCATTCCAGTTCCTTTTTTCTTTTGGACTCCATAAAGCTTCTGCAATGGCAAATGCCCTGGGCCATGTCATGTATTGAGCATGGCGCATATTGTACACCTGTTCTGTCCACAGGTTGGCCTGGCCGCCTTTTACCAGGGAGGGATTAATTCCTTCGGGCAAGGGCTCAAACTGGTAGGTTTTTTTTAAGCGCAACGTAGCATATACTGGCGGTTCTATAGAAGCATCCCCTTGCATATAATCTATGTAGGCAAAATCGGTCGGGCTCATAACCACTTCATGCCCCTGTTTGGCGGCTTCAATACCACCCTTCATTCCTCTCCAGCTCATCACAGCTGCGTTCGGTGCTAAACCACCATCCAGTATCTCATCCCATCCGATCATCTTTTTGCCTTTGCTGTTGATGATCTTTTCCACTCTTTTTACAAAATAGCTTTGCACTTCATCCAGGTTCTTTAGATTTTCTTTTTGCATCAATGTTTTTATCTGTTCACTTTTCTCCCAGAAATTCCGGGCTGTTTCATCACCACCCATGTGTATATATTCAAAAGGGAAAAGCTGTGCTACTTCAGAAAACACTTTATCTAAAAACTCAAATGATTTTTCCAGAGCCGGGCAAATGGTATTATCCAGTAAACCATAAAAATGTTGTCCGCCCCCGGGCCAGATCATAAACCGGTCTCCGGGACTTACATAATACTCTCCTGGTGTGCAGGACAGTTCAGGATAAGAAGCAATGGCTGCAAGGCTGTGGCCAGGTACATCAATTTCAGGCAGAATATTGACAAAGCGGTCTCCTGCATATTTCACTATTTCCTTAATATCCTCATGCGTATAAAATCCACCATAAGTAGCAGGTTCTCCCGGATTGGGTTTTGACAGCGTTCCAAAGGTGCCAGTTCTTTCTACCCGCCATGCTCCCACTTCAGTCAGTTTGGGCAAACTCTTTATTTGTATTCTCCATCCCTGGTCATCTGTTAAATGAAGATGCAAGAGGTTGAATTTATATTTCACCATCTGGTCAATATAATCTTTTACTTCTGCCACGGTAAAAAAGTGACGGGATACATCCAACATCAATCCCCTCCATCCAAAGCGGGGATGATCTTCAATGGTGACAATAGGTAATACCCATTCATTTGGTTTTTTATGTATTTCGTTGCCGGCAATTTCTTTTGAGAAAAGTTGCAAAAGTGTTTGTACACCATAAAAAATGCCTGATGGCTCATTGGCTATAAGGGTAACGCCGGAAGTTGTAATCTTTAATTGATATCCGTCTTTTGGGATATTTTTATTAGCAGATAAAGACAAAAAAATTGATTTTGGGGAGACTGTCGTTCCTTCTTTAATGTTTACCTGGTTGGTTACTGTCCTGATTTGCTTTGACAAGTGTTGTGCAGTCCTTTTTACCTCTTCATTTTTAGGAGTTATTATTACAATATTGTAAGGAAGTGTAAAAGAACCTTTTCCCTGGGTAACAGATACAGGCTGAGGTATTATTGAAATTATCTCATTTTTACGCCCCGCTTTTTGACTATACACCGGGGAGAATAAAAAAATGACAATCATAAGTAGAAATATTTTTTTCATACAGGAATTTATATGTAAAGCAAGTTACTCGTTTAGCCAAAAGAAATAAAAAAGGCTGACAAGTTTCTCTGTCAGCCAATTAACTAATTAACCATTCCCCGCTATCCCGGTATTCTCGAAATATATTTTTCAATCTGCTTGATCTGGTCAACGATCTGGGGTGTAGTGGGTTTTAATGCTTTTGTTTTTCTGAAGAAATCTTTTGCCGCACGGAACTCTCTCTTATTCATCATCAGACTGCACATTTGCAGGTAAGCCGCTGCTTCGTTTTCTTTATCCGGTAACCCTTTGCGGATAGCCTGGCGGATATAACTCTCTGCCTGTTTCAGGTCATTTTTCTGCATAGAAAGCATTCCCATCTGCAACAGACTAGCCCCTTCAGCCTCTTTCATTGGCATGCCCAGGTCCAGGCCTTTCTTCATCATTTTTTCAGCCCCTTCAAAATCCTGCTTCATCATGGCTATATTACCTTTCAGGGTAAAATATACAGAGCGGATAGGCTTATATAAAAGATTAGGGAACTTAATGGAGCTTAAAACCTTTTCAGCACCATCCATATCTCCATTTTCCATATACTCCTGTATCAGGCGCAGCGGGCCAAAAAAGAAATGCCCGGCTATCAGTATCACACCAACAAGATATAAAGGAAAGGCCGGCCAGAAAGAAGCTGAATAGTTCACATAAATTCCAAGGGCCACCAGCACAATACCTATCCAAAGGCGGTATTTGATCAAAAGATTATAAAACTTCATCAGGTCACATTTAAAGGAGGGCAAAGATAAGACCTTACCAGCTATCGCGGCTTACTCTTTCGCATCATTGATTTCGATCCAATATCCATCAGGGTCGTTAAGATAGATTTGTTTTACACCATCTACCCTGGTGGTGAAAGTTCCTTTCTCGCCGGCCCAGTTTTCATATTCAATTTTGTACTTTTTAAGTACCCTGATAAAATCATCCACAGAAGCCACGCTGAAACACAGGTGGTTATTTTTGGGATGCTGCAACGGAGCCACAGCCCCCTGGATCAGGTGCAGGTGACTTTTAATACCTATACTAAACCAGGTATGTTTTCCATCGTGGAATGGTTCGGGAATAGTGTCCAGCCCGATGATATCCTGGTAAAAGGCAGTACTTTTTTGAAGATTCACCACATATAAAGCGATATGATTCAGGGTCGCTTTTGGAGAAACGTTGTTTTGCGATGAAGCAGCTATAGTCATAAAGAATAGAAACCCGGTCAGTATGATTTTTTGCATAAACTTATTATTACCCAAGTTAATCAGATTTCTGGTACCTCTTTAACCCGGAATCTATTATTTTTGCCGTCCTTTCAGCAAAGTTGAAAGCAGGTCCCGTAGTTCAATG
>JAKQEA010000040.1 GCA_029558715.1 Bacteroidota bacterium
AAGACCAAAATCGGCCACTTTTTTCTTCTCCCGTTCCGTCAACTACTCCATACCTGGTACAAAAATGTAATCCCTAAACAGTGTACCTGAATCCAACTATCTCAAATAAACAAAAAAGGCCATCCTTTTGGGACAGCCCCTATATTTACGCTTATCAGCCTTTACACTATCATTTTTTGCTAAACTCCAATGGCACATTGAGTTTTACAGAAATATTACGGCCTGAGTTAAATACTCCGGTTCTGCCGGTTACCATATTTTGTGCTGTATACTTCAACCGGCTGAGATGATTTTGCCATGCCACATCACCAATATTCGTAACACCGATATGCAGGCTGAACAATATCTTCTTTTTTCCGTTTACAATATCACTACCCATGCCAGCATTCAGTAACAAATAACCATCTGTGGCTGTCTCTGTATCATACCCTGAAAAGAAATTATCTTGTTTAAAGGTTTTATCTGCTTCAACCCTTATATATAGATTCCGGAAAACGCCACCTGCTTTTTTAAAGTCTGCTTTTAACTCTCCATTCCATCTTGGAGCCGGGATAAGCGGAATGTTATCACTCCCGATACGATTATTATCGAGTTTTTTATCAAACCGGCCTCTCACAAAAGAAAACGTATTTTCAAAATGCAGCCAGTGTAAAGGATGCGGATGAATATCCAAAGACAACTCTACACCGGATAATTTTGCATTATGCTGGTTAAAAATAAATGCAGTTATATCTTCTCCGTCAACATTCACCAGTGAATCTCCGCCAAAAGCAGATTCCAGTTTCCGGTAAAAAATAAAATCACTGATATGATTATAAAAAGCAGATAAGCCAAAACTGAAATGCTCATAGTTCAAATCAATACCGCCGTCTAGCTGCAGGCTTTTTTCCGATTTCAGATCCTGCACACCATATTCATAGCGGTTAGTACCTTCATGAGTTCCGTTGCTGGCTAACTCAGCCAATGTGGGTGAACGGAATCCTCTCGCAATATTTGCTTTAACTGTAACAAAATCTGTGGGCTCATAGCTTACTCCCATGCTACCAGAAACATTTGAAAAATTTTTAGTGAAGGCCATAAATTTAAGATCAGTCCCTTCAAAAAATTCTTTTGCATTCACTGACCGGTTATCAAAACGTAACCCTCCGCTAAATGTTCCTTTTTTGAAAAACCGCTGTGTATAAATAAATGCACCAATATCGAAGAGATTATATTCAGGAATCAGCACTTCCTCTCCCTTATTCCGGTTATTCTGTTGCATCCCATTAAAACCTACTGCTGTATGCCATTCTTTTATCTCCGGGAACTGCCATTGTACATTATAGTTCAAAGTTTTCAGGTCAAAGAACAATTCCTGTTCAGCAGGATCTTCCGGGTTACCGAATTCTTTACGCAGATTTTGCTGGTAGCCGATATTTACTTTCAACCTGCTTTTGCCAATAGCAAAATTGTTATCGCTTACCAGTTTATAATGCTGTACCCGTTGCTGTGGTATAAACAAATCTCTTGAATCCAGGTCTTCACCGGTGGCTATGCGTTCAGATGTTGTACCAGCAAACAGAATAAATTTACCGGTTGCATCATCTCGGTCCCCTTCCACCAGCCCGATTTTCTGATCAAAGCTGCTGAAAATAATATGGCTGTATCCCCAGCCTTTATTTATCCCTGCATAACCACCAAAATTTCTTTCATTAAACCTTGAATTCAATACCCTCCCATCATATTTGTTTCTGTAATCACCGGCTGACTTATATGAACCATACAAATTCCAGTTAAACCCATTTTTATTTCCTGCAAAATTTCCGTTCGCACCAAATAATCCATTATTAGTTTGATAGTTGGTAAGAAGATTCCCTTTAATTGTACCCTCTGCTACAGGTACGTTTGTAATAAAGTTCACAACCCCGGCCAAAGCATCGCTGCCATACATAAGGGAGGCAGGGCCTTTTAATATCTCGACTTTAGAAACACTCATTTCGTCAATCTCGATTCCATGTTCATCACCCCACTGTTGCCCTTCCTGCCTTACTCCGTCATTTATGGTAACTACACGATTATACCCGAGCCCCCTGATTATTGGTTTGGATATGGCTGGTCCTGTAGAAAGTTGCGAAATCCCGGGCACATGAGTCAATGCATCTATTATATTAGAAGAAGGGGTTTGCAACAGAGAAGATTTTCTGACAGAAGTAACAGGCACGGGAGATTTTCGGATACTGGTTGCTCCTGACACACCTGTAACAATTACTCCCTGATTTTCTACTATTACAGGCGACAAAGCAAAGTCCTTGTGCATATCGGCTGCTATTTCAATATGTTCTACCAGGTTACTATAACCAGTATAAGAAACTTCTACTACATGGTGTCCAAGGGGTATATTGGTCAGCAAATACTTTCCATCTGCATCAGCCACCGTACCAATTTTATCATCGATAAAATAAACAGAAGCTCCGGGGAGCGCCTCTCCCGTTTTTGCATCGGTAATTCTGCCTGATAAACTGGCTCTTAAGGGTGAATGGTAAGGCTTTATCACGGCGGCCCGGCTAAAATTTTCCTGCCCCGTAATTAGCTGAGAAATACAAATGGCTGATAAAAAAAATAAGAGGTGTTTTTTCATATTAATTGTAACTATGTTGCAAATATAAAATGCAACAAGGTTTCATACAAATTTATTTTTCCGATGGGTCCACTAATCTTTAGGCCTGAAAAAAGGTCTTAACAACCCGTGAAACTTATTATTCACTTCTTTATGCCGGATAATATTTTTACATTTAATCACTTCAATACCAAACCCATGCTGCTGAATCACAAAGCAATTGTTGGATTCTTATTATTCTTGTTTTTTCTATGGTCATGTAGTAAAAAAGACAGTCCCCCTCCAGATCCCTGCCTTGGTGTGAGTTATGAT
>JAKQEA010000042.1 GCA_029558715.1 Bacteroidota bacterium
CCGGTAGCCCGGGATAGTGTTGATAATTGTTTCCATAACCATCCATTTAAAATTTCAGAAAATACTTACCTATTTTCTTAGCACTAATTTACTAAATTTTTTAGTTATTCCAAATATTTTTACCACCTTTATGCAAGAAAATTTATTCTATAATGACTCTGCTGTCCTCCTTTCCTTCAGGAGAGGAGTTAGAGGTGAGGCAAAAATTATTTTTATGGAAGGGGAAGAATTTTACGGGGCGGCCTATAAAGGTTCGAAACAATTTAAACAGCAGGAAGTAAAGACAGCCAATGCTACCGGCTTTGGTGCTGCGGCTGACGACTACGCTGAAAGGGGTATTGACCTTAATGAGCAATTAATTCGTAACAAACCAGCCACTTTCTTTTTTAAAATGAAAGGTGATGCCATGAAAGAGGCTGGTATTTTCGACGGAGATATTCTGATTGTTGACCGTTCATTGAAATTGGCAAATGGAAAAATAATTGTGGCTATTCTGAATGGTGAACTATTGGTACGACGGTTTCATAAAAACTTCTCCTCCGCATTCCTGATTGCCGAAAATGATCGGTACAAAAACATTAATCTGGCAGAATTCACCAATTTCCAGGTGTGGGGGGTAGTTGTTTACTCTATACATTCCCTCGGCTAAAGCCGAGGGCAATGAATTGCTCAGGCCTTCAGGCCTGAGACTAAAATATAAAATCAATAATATGGGATATACAAAAATGTGGGTTCATTTAGTTTGGGCAACCAAGAGAAGAGAACCTGTTCTTGACAAAGGCATAAGATCAAAGTTATTCTCACATATCCGGGAAAATGCCCGGACAAAAGGTATTTATATCGATTTTGTAAATGGATATGTTGATCATATTCATGTATTGATATCGTTAAATGCCGATCAGACCATTGCCAAAATTGTTCAGCTGATTAAAGGAGAGAGTTCTTTCTGGATGAATAAGCATAGATTAACTTCTTCAAAATTTGAATGGCAGGATGATTATTTCGCTGTGTCGGTGAGTGAGTCGGGTATAAACAAGGTAAGAGAGTACATTAAAAATCAGGAACAACATCATGCAAAAAAAACATTTCAACAGGAGTATGATGAATTTATGGAGAAATATGGTTTTGAACTATTACAAGAATCCCTGGGCTAAAGCCCAGGGCAAAACAAAAGCCCAGGGCAAGACAAAAGCCCAAGGCAAGACAAAAGCCCAGGGCAAGACAAAAACACCGGACATGAATTGCCCAGACCTGAAGGCCTGGAATAAATAATTATCGATGAAGGCGATTATTGATTGTAATAATTTCTATTGCTCCTGCGAGAGGTTATTTAAACCAAAGTTGGACAAGAAGCCAGTTGTTGTTCTCAGCAACAACGATGGATGTATCATCTCCCGAAGCAATGAAGCCAAAAAACTGGGAGTAGAGATGGCCGGCCCTTATTTTAAAGCCAAACCACTGATTGAAAAATATGATGTGGCTGTTTTTTCTTCCAATTATAATTTATATGGCGACCTGAGTTGGCGGGTAATGGAAACGCTGCGAATACTTTTGGGCAAAAATAATGTGGAAGTATATTCTGTTGACGAAGCTTTCCTTGACCTGAGCATTTTCCCTGAAAATGAATTACAGACTATCGCAGAAAAAATAAAAGAGACCGTTGAAATGTGGACTGGTATAAAAGTATCAATTGGTGTGGCTCCCACAAAAGTGCTGGCAAAAGTTGCTAACCGCTTATCAAAAAAATACGTAAGCACATATAACGGTGTGATGGTGCTGGACAATGAAGAAAAAATAAACCATGCCTTAAAACATACCCAGATCAGTGAAATTTGGGGAGTAGGCCGGCAATATGCAGAAAAACTAAGCCAGCTTTTTTGTATCTACGATGCACTGCAACTAAGCCGGATGAGTGAAGAATTTGGCAGAACTCATTTGGGTGGTGTTACTGGTGTACGCCTTATTAAAGAACTGAAAGGTGAACCAGTAAAGGAAACGGATGATGAGCTGGTAAGTAAAAAGATGATTGCCACCACCCGAATGTTTGGCAGTCCGGTGAGTGATATTGCATCCATTAAAGAAGCGGTAGCAACATATACTTCAAGAGCAGCAGAAAAATTAAGACGCCAGCATGGCGCCGCAAAAACTATCAGTGTATTTGTAGTAACAAAAGAAGAAAATCATAATGTAGATTATCGGGGAGCTACGCTTGGTGATTCTGTCACATTGCCTGCCGCCACTTCATTTACCAATGAGTTGATAAAACCTGCAGTAGCTATCGTGGACAGATTATTTAAGAATGGAACACAATATAAAAAAGCCGGCGTTATGCTTAGCGGCATTGTACCCGATAATTCTATACAGGCAAACCTGTTTTTGTCTGAAACAAAAAACTGTGAACGGAAACTGATGGATATGATCGATAACGTCAACTTCAGTCAAAGGAATGATGTACTGAAATTTGCCGCCTCCGGTACTGTCCGTAACTGGAAAATGCAGCAAAATCATATCAGCCCACGATATACTACCCGGTGGAATGAGCTATATGAAGTTAGCTAATCAAACAACCCTTTTTGTTTAGGTTTGGGCTCAGGTAATAGAGTAGTGTCAATAAATTTGGGTTTCATTAAATCCAGCCTGCATTCCTTATTTAATCTATCTACCAGATAAACAGTCAGCTCCGGCGAAGTGGCTTCATCATGCATATGCATAAAAAAATATAACTCTTCCATTCCTTTACTCAGCCAATACTTCATTCTCTGTATCCAGGCATCAATTCTGGTATAGTCAGATGAATGCAAGCTATTGCCAACATAGCGGATAAAGGTTTTAGGAATCGTTATATGCATATGAGCACAATCCCTGCGGCCGGCTGTATCTGTAATCACAGCACCCATGTTATTCTCTTTTAAAAAATTGAACATGTCTTCCTTATCCTTTTCCCTGGCAAACCAATCCGGGTGGCGAACTTCTAAAAAGAACTGCAGATCGGTGGGCAATGATTTAAGATAAGTAAATAGTTCGTCTTTCCTTTTAGGTGAAAAACTATCACTCACCTGTACGAAAATGGGGCCGAGATGTTTTTCAAACCCAACAATGCCCCGTAAAAATTCATTGGAGATAAATTCTTTTCCTTTCAAGTTACCAAAGTGTGTGACACCTTTATACATCTTAGGACAAAATAGAAAATCTTTACCCTTTGCTTTCTCTGCCCATTTCCGAATACCTGTTTCCCCATATACCTTGTAATGTGTGGCATTCAGTTCAATACAATTATAATGCTCCACATAGTGCTGCAGAAAATCCTTTTCTTTTGTTTTTGGCGGGTAGATCTTTCCCACCCACTCTGTTCTTCCCCATTTTGCACAGCCTACATATACCCTGGGCTGTTTTGCCGGCTTACCTTTTAATACCATTTTATTAAAATCAGGTTCAGCAGGCAAGCTGAAATCAATACCTGCTAATTCTATTTCCGGTACACGACCAAATTCCATACTTGTTATTTAGTACCCAAATCTACATGAAATCAAATAGTGTATCTTAGGTCAATAAATAATCAATATGCGACTGATTATATTCCTGTTTCTACTCACTTCTTCATGCTTCGCCCAGCAAAAGCCAAATATTATTTACATCATGAGTGATGACCATGATGCCGACGCCATCAGTGCTTATAATAAAACACTGATCAGTACTCCAAATATTGACAGACTGGCAATGGAAGGAATTAAATTTAAAAATGCTTTTGTCGGTAACTCCATTTGTGGGCCGGCCCGGGCTACTTTACTCACAGGGCAGCATTCGCATAAGAATGGTGTAAAAGACAACAGGAGCAGATTTGACTCTTCACGAATATCCATGCCTAAACTATTACAAGCTGCCGGTTACCAGACTGCTATTATTGGAAAATGGCACCTGCATTCCTATCCAACCGGCTTTGATTACTGGAAAATATTACCCGGCCAGGGATTGTATGTAAATCCCCGTTTGATTGAAATGACAGGAGATACTATTACCCAGGAAGGGTACGCCACTGATGTCATCACAAATGAAACAATTAAATGGCTTGACAGAAGGGATAAATCAAAGCCATTTGTACTGTTACTCCATCATAAAGCACCGCATCGATATTTCTTTCCTAACCTGAAACACCTGGAAGAGTTTCATACAAAAGAGTTTCCTGAACCATCCACATTATATGCAGATACATTTAATCGTGGCAGTGCATGGCGTATACAAACGATGAGTATTCTCAGGGACATGCAGCTGTGCAGCGATCTGAAAGTTGACCCTGCTTATCTTATGGATATCCCTGAGTATAAGCCTGATTCTACACAGATAGCCTATTACAAAGCAATAATGAACAGAGTCCCTGAAAAACAACGGGTACGCTATAAAGAAATTTATGCTGAAAGAGGAAGATTATTGAAAGAGCTCAGGCCAACAGGTAATGAATTGCTGAAATATAAATACCAATGGTATATGCAGGATTTTATGGCTTGTGTGAAATCTGTTGACGAAAATACAGGTCGTATACTCGACTATCTTGACCGGCAAAATCTTACCAGCAATACAGCCGTGATCTATACCAGTGACCAGGGATTTTTCCTCGGTGAAAATGGCTGGTTTGACAAACGCTTTGCATACGATGTGTCTATGCAAACACCACTACTGATGAGATGGCCAGGGCATATTAAACCCGGGACAGTAACAAATACATTGGTTCAAAACATCGATTACGCCCCAACCATTCTTGACATAGCCGGTGTACAAATTCCTGGATGGATGCAGGGACTAAGTTTAAAACCGGTTGTAACAAATAAGCAAAAAACACTGAACAGGGATTATCTCTACTATCATTATTATGAATTTGTAAGGGACCATACTGTTATACCGCACCTTGCCGTAAGGGGCAGCCGGTACAAACTGATCTACTTTTACACTGTAAATGAATGGGAGCTATATGATTTGAAAACTGATCCACAGGAGCAAAAGAATCTTATTAAATCTCCCTTACACCAGAAAACACTATCACAGATGAAAAATGAACTGCTTAGGCTTCGTAACCAGTATGATGATCATGAAAAAGCCGGAGAACTTTATTGATATTTCTTCATGAGATCATATAAGATCTTTTTATCGGCCTCATTGATAACTTTTGTTGTATCCTGCTGAACAAAATGAATCTTATAAGACTGAATAGCATTTTTCTCATTTTTCACATCATATCCAATAATACGTAATGCCTGTACAGGGCTAAAATCGGCAGGGATTTTTACATTAGTGGTATCGTACCAAAGACCAAATCCGTTTTGTGCCAGTTTTTGCCAGGGGAAATTCCTGTTAGGATCTACTTTTCTGCCAGGTGCAATATCTGCATGACCAATAAAATTAGCCGCTGGAATATTATATGCTTTTTTTAATCTATCCAGCACCAGTAAAAGACTGGCTATTTGTTCATTTGTAAAGACCTCATATCCGTTATTATCAATTTCAATTCCAATACTTGATGAATTCAGATCAGTGGCATTGCCCCACTTACTTACCCCTGCATGGTGACCCCGGAGCAGATCATTCAGCATATGATGCACGGTGCCATCTTTACATATCACATAGTGTGAACTTACCTGTGTCCTTGGAAGTGTAAAGGTTTTCAATGTTTGTTCACAACTATTCTGCGCCGTATGGTGAATGATGACATAATTAGGTCTCCGCATAGAGAAATTTGTGGTCCCAACCCAATCTGCTGCAGTAGCAAATGAATCCTTTACCGGGTATTCAGCAAGTATTTTGGCATATGCTTTCACCTGTTTTTTATACATCTTATTTGTACCTGCATATTGGCCCGTTGAGCAACTATACAATATGGCAACAACTATGATTGGTGCTAACCATTTTTTCATACAACTAAAATTAAAGGACAACTAAAGTAATAACAAATTATCTGCGTTTGGGGCCGCTCTTATAGAATTTTCGCTTTGGCCGGCTGTTTCCTGAGTAGATACGGGGATGATAAGAAGGGCTTTCTCCTAATTCGGCGGGAACTGAAGACTTTTCTACTTCTTTTTCAAGCAACTTTTCTATGGCAGCAAACTTATTCTGTTCCTTCTCACCAACCAATGTATAGGCAACTCCATCCGCTTCCGCTCTGGCTGTACGGCCTATCCGGTGGACATAATCTTCGCCATCGCCAGGTACATCATAATTGATCACCAGGTCTATTGTATCAATATCAATACCACGGCTTAAAATATCAGTAGCAACTAATAACGGAATACGACCACTGGCAAATGCACCAAGTACACTTTCCCTTTTTGATTGCTCCAGGTCACTATGAATTTCCTCAATATTAAATCCTCCTTGTTTCAGTTCTCTTGTTAATTGTTTAACTGTCTGTTTACGGCTGCAAAACACCAATGCGTTTTTATAGGCTGTTTCTTTCAGTATCTTTTTTATCAATGGCAGCTTCTGTGGCTCATACACTACAAACGCTCTTTGGATAATTTTTTCCGGTGGTTTTGAAATAGCGATATTTATTTCTGCCGGTTGATGAAGTATCCGTTTAGCAAGTTGTCTTATCTTTTCCGGCATTGTAGCAGAAAATAAAAGATTTTGTCTTTTCTGCGGAAGTGATTTGATGATCTTATTTATATCATCCTGGAAGCCCATATCCAGCATACGGTCAGCTTCATCCAACACCAGGAATTGTAACCCTTTCATATTTACATACCCCATATTCAGGTGAGCAATCATTCTGCCCGGAGTACAAACAATGATATCTGCCCCCATTTGCAATGCTTTTTTCTCTGCTACGAAATTCTGTGCATCATTTCCTCCATAAATGGCAATAGAACTCAAATGAGTGAAATATGAAAGACCCTCCACATGCTGCGAAATCTGAATCGCCAGTTCCCGGGTTGGCACTATGATAAGGGCCCCTACTTGTCCATCAACATGATTCTGTAACAGGCGATTCATTACCGGTAATAAAAAAGCAGCTGTTTTACCAGTTCCGGTTTGTGCGGAAGCTATTACATCCCGGCCGGCCAATATAGGTGGTATCACCTGCTCTTGCACCGGGGTGGCTGTTTCATAGTTGGATGCCTCAATTCCTTCCAGTAAGTTGGGATGAAAATCAAATTCTGTAAAACGCAAAATACTCAGTTTTAGAAAGATGCGAAGTTAACTGAATTTGAATGGAAAGCTGAACAAGTTTAAATCCTCCTCCTTACCATAGATAAACAATAAAAATCAGTCACAGGACTGCCACAAGTCATCTTAAGTGGTCAGCAATGACAGTAGCTTTCAGATTGAAAAAAATAATCACTTACAATTTAATATTACTGCTATGAAATATAGTCTTCTTCTGCTCGCAGCCATTATCATTTCACTGGCAGGTTATACCCAGGCATGGGCGAAGCAATACGATCATGTGGATGAATGTGTCTGCGGTCTGTCGTTGGTAGGAAAAGGTGATAAACATGGTTTTGTCAATAAGGATGGTAAACTCATAGTTCCTCTTATTTATGATGATGCCTTAACTTTCTCAGAAGGTTTTGCAGCTGTCAAAATGAATGGCAAATGGGGATACATTGACAGTACAGGTAAAGTTTTTGTAGAACCAAAGTTCACAGAGGCGATGTCCTTCCACAACAGCCTTGCAGTGGTAAGTAGCGGAAATGATTATGGATTTTTAGACACCAGTGGCAAAATTGCAATACCAATGGTTTATGAAAATGCTTCTCAGTTTTCTGAAGGCCTTGCGGCTGTGAACAAGAAAGGAATGTGGGGGTATATCGACAATAAAGGCAAAGAAATCATCTCTTGCAAATATGGTTTCGCAGGCACCTTTTCAGATGGTGCTGCTAGAGTTATGCTCAGCGGCAAATGGCTGATTATTGACAAGACTGGTAAGAAAATTGCTGACAGCGAGTAAAAACGGGTAACTGAACTATTTCAATAAAAGCCTTCTTTCGAAGGCTTTTATATTACATATTTCTCCTGTATTGCCCGCCGACTTCATACAAGGCGTGAGTGATTTGACCGAGTGAACAATATTTCACCGTTTCCATCAATTCAACAAAAAGGTTTTCATTATTAATAGCTGCAGATTTTAATCTTTCCAGCATTTCAGCTGATTTACTTTTATTCCGTTCCCAGAATGCCCGGAGATTTTGGATCTGCTGCTCCTTTTCTTCCGTTGTACTCCGAATAACTTCAGTCGGTAAAATAGTGGGACTTCCTTTCTTATTCAAAAAGGTATTAACACCAATTAAAGGCAATTCACCAGAATGTTTTTGATGCTCATAATACAGGCTTTCTTCCTGGATCTTGTTTCGCTGGTACATTCGTTCCATGGCCCCCAGTACACCACCCCTTTCGGTAAGACGGTCAAATTCAGACAGCACCGCTTCTTCTACCAGGTCAGTTAACTCTTCTATTGCAAATGAACCCTGGATAAAGTTCTCTGTTTTCGCAGTACCTAACTCCCGGTTGATAATCAATTGTATCGCCATAGCTCTTCTGACACTCTCTTCTGTAGGAGTGGTGATAGCTTCATCATATGCATTGGTATGAAGCGAATTACAGTTATCATATATGGCATACAATGCCTGCAGGGTGGTTCTGATATCATTAAAATCAATTTCCTGTGCATGCAAACTCCTTCCGGATGTCTGGATATGATATTTCAGCATCTGGCTCCGCTTATTGGCCTTGTACTTATACTTCATGGCTTTTGCCCAGATACGTCTGGCAACTCGTCCTATCACACTATACTCAGGATCCATTCCATTACTGAAGAAAAAAGAAAGATTAGGAGCAAAATCATCAATATTCATTCCCCGGCTCAGGTAGTACTCCACATATGTAAACCCATTTGCCAATGTAAATGCCAACTGGGTAATTGGGTTGGCCCCTGCTTCAGCAATGTGATAACCACTGATGGAAACAGAATAAAAATTCCGGACCTTATTCCGGATAAAATATTCCTGTACATCTCCCATCAGCTTTAATGCAAACTCAGTAGAGAAGATACAGGTGTTTTGGGCCTGGTCTTCTTTTAAAATATCAGCCTGTACTGTTCCCCTTACCTGTTGTAATGCAGCTTGTTTACACTGTTCATAAATTTCTTCGGGCAACACTTCTTCACCGCTTAATCCGAGCAACTTCAATCCCAATCCGTTATTTCCTTCCGGAAGCTCCCCCGGAGATGAGGGATTATGGTATTGTGGCGGAGGAAAGTTTTTATATTTCGATGCACTGATCTTTTTTACCTCCTCCCATAGCTTTAGCTCAGTAATTTTCTTTTCACATTGCTGATCTATAGCCGCATTCATAAAAAATGCCAGTAATATGGGCGCCGGTCCATTGATGGTCATAGAAACAGATGTCTTAGGATCACAGAGATCAAAACCGCTATACAATTTTTTTGCATCATCTACTGTAGCAATACTCACTCCGCTGTTTCCCACTTTACCATAAATATCCGGGCGATGATCAGGATCTTCTCCATATAGTGTTACGCTGTCAAATGCAGTTGACAACCGCTTTGCCGGCTGATCCACACTCACATAATGAAATCTTTTGTTTGTTCTTTCAGGGCCGCCTTCACCTGCAAACATTCTGGTAGGATCTTCTCCTTCTCTTTTCAAAGGAAACACACCGGCGGTAAATGGAAAGTGACCCGCCACATTCTCCTGTGCCTGCCATTTTAAAATATCTCCCCAGTCTTTGTATTTGGGTAACACTACTTTGGGAATCCTTGTACCACTCAGGCTCTTTGTGGTCATGGGTTGTTTAATCACCTTTTCCCTTACAGTGTATTCATAAAAATCTTTTTGATACTCAGCTATTTTATTGGGCCAGTTGGTGATCAGTTTACGGGCAACGGGAGTTAATTGTTCGGTATAAAAATCAATTTGCTGCTGAATCATACCGATCATCGATTTGTCTGCTTTGTCCTTCAATATTTCCCTTGAACCATGCAATTGATATAACTTACTTGCAATAGCTGCCTGGTCTTTGACCAACTGATCATAATTACGGTTGTTCTCGCTTATTTCACTCAGGTACCTGACACGGTTGGCCGGAATTACTGCCTGGGACACTTTAGCTGTTTCAGCAAAATGGTATTCCCCAAAAACAGTTTTTGTTTTTAGTTCAATCTTTTTAATCAGCAACTTAAATAAATGGTTTACTCCATCGTCATTGAATTTACTGGCCATCGTACCAACGATGGGCAGTTCTTCATCTTTTGCTGTCCAGAGGTTATGATTTCGTTTATATTGCTTTCTTACATCTGCCAGGGAATCTAATGCCCCGGCTTTATCAAATTTGTTTATACAAACAAGGTCTGCATAATCAAGCATGTTTATTTTCTCTAATTGTGATGCAGCACCATACTCCGGTGTCATCACATACATACTTACATCACAATAGTCAAGAATAGAAGCATCACTTTGTCCCACACCGGCTGATTCTAAAATAATAAAATCAAACCTTGCTGCTTTACAAATATCTATCGCTTCCTGTACAGCGCTGCTGAGTGCTGTGTTATCATCTCTTGTGGCCAGGCTTCTCATATATGCCCTTGGGTGAGAGATAGAATTCATCCGTATCCTGTCCCCAAGTAATGCACCACCTGTTTTTTTCTTCGATGGATCAACAGAAATTACAGCTATTATTTTGTCAATAAAATTATTGAGAAAGCGACGGACAATTTCATCTGTAACAGATGACTTACCGGCACCACCTGTACCAGTAATGCCAAGTACAGGTATTACGGTTTTTGATTTTTCACTTTTAACTTCTATTCCATTCTCTGCATTGGTTATCTGTCTCGCTATTATTCTTACATCCCTGGCTTCTTCCAGTTTCAACGGGCTTTTATAATCAGCTTTTCCATTTAACTGCATATCACATTGACGGATCACATCTTCGATCATTCCCTCCAGTCCCATTTTTCTTCCGTCGTCAGGACTATAGATTCTTGTAATGCCGTATTGATGCAGTTCCTCAATTTCGTCTGGCAAAATAGTACCTCCACCGCCGCCAAAAATTTTTATATGACCACAACCATTTTCTTCCAGCAGGTCTTTCATGTACTTAAAAAATTCCACATGACCGCCCTGGTAACTGGTAATGGCGATGCCCTGCACATCTTCCTCGATAGCTGTTTCTACAATCTCTTTCACTGACCGGTTATGACCGAGATGGATGATCTCGGCACCTTTACTCTGCATTATGCGACGCATAATATTAATGGCGGCATCATGACCGTCAAATAAGCTGGCTGCCGTAACAATACGAACCTTATGGGAGGGGGTATAACTCATAATCTTTCAGAAAAAGCAAATTTAGCCTAAAAAACTAATGCCTGTTAGTCCTGTCAACATACAGGATTGCAAGCGGTTACCTACATTTGTCCCATGCAGCACCTTATCGAATCCATATCATCGTTGTATAAAAAGTGGAAAGGAACCAATCCAGGTTCAATTGATCTGCTACCTCAAAGTGGAAGTGAACGTCGTTATTTCAGACTTCATGATAACAAAGGATCAGTGATCGGCACCTATGGAGCTAATATAAAAGAGAATGAAACCTTCATATATTTCTCTGACCATTTTAAGAAAAAACAACTGGCTGTTCCGCAAATATTGGCAATCAGTGAAGATAAACAGTTTTACCTGCAGGAAGACTTTGGCGACGTTTCATTGCTGAATCATCTTGAATCAAAAGGATTCACTGATGAAGTATATGAGCTGTTTAAAAAAAGCCTCGGGGCATTAGCGCAATTGCAGGTAAAAGGTGATGAAGGTTTGAATTATAATAAATGTCTGACGAATAAAGAATTTGGCAAGCAGGCTATCATGGCCGATCTGTTATATTTTAAATATTATTTCCTGGATGCATTACGCAAACCGTATGATAAACAAAAACTGATCGATGATTTTGAGGCATTGAGTAATTACCTCACCCATACAGAGTACAAGTATTTCATGTTCCGGGATTTTCAGAGCAGGAATATTATGGTAACTGAAGATAATAATGTTCACTTCATCGATTACCAGGGAGGTATGAAAGGTGCCCCGCAATATGATGTAGCCTCCATGCTCTGGCAGGCAAGGGCCAATCTTCCTGACAAATGGAAATACGATTTGCTGGAAGACTATATTGATGCCTTCGAGAATACTATCGGGGAAAGTGTAAACCGGAATATTTTTCAAAGTCAGTACAATGGTTATGTACTGATCCGGTTGCTCCAGGTACTGGGAGCTTATGGTTTTCGCGGATTATTTGAACGTAAGGCACAATTTCTGACCAGTATTCCATTAGCACTCAGGAACCTGAAAGAATTCTTTGACCACCAGCGCCTGGGCATCTCTGTACCAGAATTCAGAAAAGTGCTGGATATGTGTGTGGCTGATGAGATCATTCAGCAATTCACTCCTACCCAGGCCACTGAAAAAACACCATTGCTGATAAAAGTTCATAGTTTCTCTTATCGTAAGGAGATTCCTGCTGATAACAGTGGTAATGGTGGCGGATTTGTGTTCGATTGCCGCGGTATTTTAAACCCCGGCCGTGTGGAAAGCATGAAAACACAAACGGGACGGGATAAAGAGGTAAAGGATTTTTTGGAACAACAAACCAAAATGCCGGAGTTTTTGAATAGTGTGTTTGATATTGTAGACATCACAGTAGAAGAATATATCAAACGGGATTTTGAAAGCCTGATGATCAGTTTCGGTTGTACAGGCGGGCAACACCGCAGTGTGTATGCAGCAGATGCCATGGCAAGGCATTTAAGAAATAAATTTAAAGTGAAAATTGAACTACTTCATATTGAACAGGAAGCAAAAAACTGGATAAACCCCCTCCCGGAGAAGAAGCAATGAAGGCAATGATTTTTTCGGCCGGACTCGGCACAAGATTTAAGCCATGGACAGATAAGCATCCAAAGGCGCTGGCTGTTGTAAATGGCAAGTCATTGCTGCAACGCAATATTGAGTACCTGCAGCAACAAGGCATAAGAGATGTGATCGTTAATGTACACCATTTTGCAGATCAAATAGACCAGGCTATTGTTGAAAATGATGGTTGGGGAAGCAATGTATTGGTTAGTGACGAAAGAGAAGAAGTATTAGAAACAGGTGGCGGTCTGTTGAAAGCAAAAGAATTATTTACTCCGGATGAAAAATTTATCACCTGCAATGCAGACTTCTTAACGGATTTAAATATCCATAAGCTTATTCATTACCATAATGAAAAGAAAGCACTCATAACTTTTGGTGTTACCAGCCGTAAATCATCGAGGGTTTTGCTATTTGATGATAATATGAGATTAACAGGGTGGCGAAATACGGTAACCGGTGAAGAGCGGATCGCCATTCCCCCTCCTGGGGAAGGAGTCAGGGAGAGGCCACTGGCTTATAGTTGCGTAGTAGTTTTTGAATACAGCATTTTTGAACTGATGAAGGAATATGGTTTTATTGGGAAATTTTCACTCATTGATGTGTACCTGAAACTGGCTCCAGAACATCTTATAATGGGTTATGACCATACCGGTGACCGGTTGGTGGATGTGGGCAAACCAGAAAGTGTGGCCATTGCAGAATCACTTTTCCCCTAAAATTGTTTTTCAGATATAAAGAATTGCAAATACCCTTTTAACGGTAATCCTGTTGCTGGCTTTTATTTTATCTTTCCACCATAAATAAGTAGTACATGAAGAAGATTGTTCTTGTCATTAGCAGCATAATTATGCTTTTGCCCGTTTTTGCCCAGTCAAAGTATGATCATAAAGAAACTTTCCATCCACAGTTCTATCCTTACCCTGGTAATGATTACAGAAGTGCCGGCGGCGAACCCGGCCCTAAATACTGGCAGAACAAAGCAGACTATTCCATCAATTGTAAACTGGATACTGCAACTCATTCAGTAACGGGTGATGTAACAATTACCTATACTAACAATAGTCCTGATAATTTACGGTTCCTCTGGCTGCAGATGGATCAGAATATTTATAAAAAAGATTCCCGCGGATCAGCCACCACTACACAAACAGGTGGCCGCTGGGCCAATTCGGGTTTTACTGATGGCTATACTATTACTAGTGTGCAACTGGAAACTGCCGGTGTTATGCATGCACCTGATAAAACAATTAAGACCGATACCCGGATGCAGCTCTTTCTGAAAGATCAGCTGGGAAAAGGAGAAAAAGTGAAGATCAGGATCAGCTATAGCTTCATTATACCTGAGTATGGTACAGACCGAATGGGAAGGTTAAAAACAAAAAACGGAATTGTATATGAAGTGGCACAATGGTTTCCCCGGATGTGTGTGTATGATGATATACAGGGATGGAATACGCTGCCTTATATTGGCGCCGGAGAGTTTTATTTAGAATACGGCGATATCGACTTCAGCATCACAGCACCTGCTGACTTAATAATAGTTGGTTCCGGCGAGTTAGTCAATCCACAGGAATGTTACACTGCTGAACAGATGAAAAGATGGGAAGCTGCTGCCAAAAGTGATAAGACCGTAACCATTCGCAGTGATAAAGAGGTAACGGAAAAAAACTCCAGGCCGAAAACAGCCAGCACTACCTGGCGGTTCCGCATTCAGAATACAAGAGATGTAGCATGGGCAGCGAGCAAAGCCTTTGTGCAGGACGCAGCAAGAATTAATCTGAAAAGCGGTAAGAAATGTATGGCCATCAGTGTGTACCCGGTTGAAAGTATCGTAAAAAACGGCTGGCAGCGATCTACTGAATTTACCAAAGCAAGTATTGAACATTATTCTGATAAATGGTTTGAATATCCTTACCCTGCAGCAACCAATGTAGCAGGAATAGTAGGTGGCATGGAATATCCCGGTATTGTATTCTGCAGTGCAGAATCATCCGGCACTGGTCTTTGGGGTGTAACAGATCATGAATTTGGCCATACCTGGTTCCCGATGATAGTAGGCAGTAATGAAAGAAAATATGCCTGGATGGATGAAGGCTTTAATACATTCATCAATGATCTTTCCACTGAAGCGTTTAATAATGGTGAATTTAAAGAAGCCGGTTTCTTTGGTGATCCTAATTCATCTTTTATGGTGAAATATACATTTGGCGACAAGATGGATGGCTTGTATAATATACCCGATGTGATACAACAGGAAAACCTTGGAATAGCTGCATATATGAAACCGGCACAGATGCTTACTGCATTACGGGAATTGGTATTGGGAAAGGAAAGATTTGATGCCGCTTTTGCAGAATATATAAGGCGCTGGGCCTTTAAGCATCCTACTCCATGGGATTTCTTTCATACTATGGAAAATGTAGCTGGTGAAGACCTTAGCTGGTTCTGGAGAGCATGGGTATTAAATAGCTGGAAGCTGGACATGAAAGTAAAAGAAGTAACCTACATTGATGATAATGCCGAAAAAGGGAGTGAGATCACTATTGAAACCCTGGAAAAAATGGTCATGCCGGTAACAGTACTGGTAAAAGAAAGCAATGGCAAAGAGCATAAAATCAATTTACCGGTGGAAATATGGCAGCGGGGAGCTGAATGGCATTTTACTGTACCCACCACCAGCGAGATAAAAGAAGTAATACTGGATCCTGATAAAAAATTGCCTGAATGGGAACGTAGCAATAATAGCTGGAAGAAGAAAGCATTTTAGAAAAAAACCGACCAAAGCGTCGGTTTTTTATTTGTATAATACTATCGTCCTTATAATTCTCTCAAGATCAAATCATATTTCTAATATCCATTTCTTCCAGTACTTCCCGATTTTTCTTTTCCGACCACTTGATCAAACGGATACAACCATCAGCAATTTCAATTCCTGTTATATCCCCATCGCTGAAACAGCAGCAACCTGTATTAAAATAAGAAGGTTTCATGTTCATATAGTCAACTGATACCGCAGTAAACTCCCTTTCCCGTTTTCTTATTTCTTCCTCCCTTGCAGCATCCTTCTGATGAATAGCCTGCTGAAAATTCTTATACAACCGTTCCAGGTGGGTGAGCGAAGCAAAGACGGGCTGATGCGTATGCCCTGTTACCAGCAATATATTTTTTTGCTCAGATGACCATTCATACATGATGCTATTATGCAGCGTCTTCTTCTCTGCATCGTAAGCCGGTGTATTAGGGTTGATCCTCAGAAAAGCCTGCAGCGGCGCCCAGATATTCGCTACAAAGAATTTGCTGAACCAGTTCCCATCACTTTGTGCATCACCCTGGTGTCCATGAGTGAGGAAAATGGTAAGTGGTGAATAGTTAGCCGGTTGCAATACCACTCCTTCATACACTTTCACTTTTTCCCCATAAATGTCTTTCAGGTGCCACCAGGCCAATGGGTCATTGTCCCAGAACAAATCATGGTTACCGAATATTTTTATATGCTTTCCTTTTGCAATAAATTTTCTCTCTGCCTCAAACGTCTCTTTATTTTTCTTTTTTACCTGCCAGATACTGTTTTCCCATAACTCCTCGCTATCGCCAAGGTTAATGAAGTAAAAATCCTGTTCATTATAATACTGTAATGCCTGCAGGTAATTGGATTCGCATTGCGTAAAATCATCTGCCCCGTTTCTTTTGCCTTTATGCTGATCGGAAAAGATGATGAATTTGCCGGTCCGGGTATCATAGGGAATGATTAGTCCCTTTTTGCCAGGATGATCAAGAATGTCTTTATACAGTTTATTCAGCGCCTCAAATACCCGTTCCTTTTTTGGTTTGGAGGAGAATTTACCGGCAGCCCATAGTATGGGTTTATACAAAATGATGCGCAGAAAATTTCTCATACTTAATACTGCTCAATTTACACTATAAGAAAAGAAAAACCCGCCGGCTCTGTCACCTGGCGGGTTTTGAATTTATTCTTAGTGCTTATCTGACATGCACTTTTCCTTCCGCTAATTTTTTTCCACTTGCATCTCCTACCACCACATAATAAATACCCCTGTTAGCTCTTTCAAGATTCACCGGTATCAGTGTATAAAGACCAGCTACCGGGAACTGCCTGTCAAATACCGCAGCACCCTTTGAATCATAAACGATGATCCGCCTTTGCGTACTGCTGCCTCCGTTGTTATAATAGGAAACAGTAAAGTTTCCATCATTGGGGCTTGGATAAACGAACAAACGGCTGCTGGCAGAAGCATCAATAGTTACAATTTGTGAAAGGCTGGAACAGAAGATACTGCTGGGCCATGTTTCCCTGATACTTACCTGGTAAGCACCAGGATTGGCTACTGTTACCGGTAGTGTATTACCTGTAACTGAAATCGGGCCTCCATTCAAAGTCCAGGCTGTGGTAAGTGTACCGCCTGTTGAGGAAGTGGGTGTAGCTGTTAACGTAGTTGTTTGTCCCGGCAACAAACTGGTAAGTGGTGCTGCTGTTAATCCAACCGTTGGCAACTGGCGAACTGTTAATATAGCTGCAGCAGAAACAACCGGTGTGGTACAGGTAGCATTAGATAACTGGCAACGATACTGGTTATTATTCATTACAGTAATTACACCGGATATTGTATAAGTTGCCGAGTTCGCTCCTGTAATGGCTGTCCAGGTGCTGCCACTATTTGTACTTACTTCCCACTGGTAAATAATAGCCGGCACACTACTACCTGCGACAGTAAAGCTGGCATTACTTCCCGAACAAACTTCTGTATTAACCGGAGAAGTAGTAACAGTGACAGGTGCATGAACAGTTAATGTAGCTGAAGCTGAATTGGCTGCAGGTGTACAGGTACCTGTTACCACACATCTATACTGGTATCCGGTGAGTGTAACTGTTGCACCAGTAATTGTTAAGGTAGCTGTTGTTGCACCCGAATACACTCCCCCATTACTGATAGTAGCAAAACCGCTGCCGGTATTCACCTGCCATTGGTAATTGATGCCTGTTCCTGTCGCCGTCACACTAAATGAAGTGTTGCTACCTGTACAAATTGTCTGGTTAGCCGGACTGCTGGTAATTGCAGGTAATGCATTTATAGTTAATGTAGCTGCATTCGATACTCCCGGAGTAGGGCAAGAGCCGTTTGACAACTCACAACGATACTGGTATCCATTCATTGCTGTTGTGGCACCGGTAATGGTTAAAGTAGCAGTTGTTGCTCCTCCATACACTCCACCATTGCTGATATTGGCAAAACCACTGCCAGTGTTTACCTGCCATTGGTAGATAAGTCCCGTTCCGCTTCCTGCTACAGTAAAGTTTGCATTGGCTCCGTCACATACCGTTTGGTCGGCAGGTTGTGAGGTTACTGTTACCGCGGTTGCCACAGTTAATGCTGCACAGTTAGATGTAATAGTAGTCGGGCCGCAGGTACTGGTAACCTGGCATCTGTAGAAAGTATTGTTCATACCTGCTGCAACAGCAGGAATATTATAACAAGCAGACGTTGCTCCTGCAATATTTGTCCATGGGCCACCACAACCAACCGGGTTTGACTGCCATTGGTAAGTAAGACCGGTACCCGTAGCCGTGACACAGAATGTAGCACTGCTTCCGGTACATAATGACAGATCAGCAGGCTGAGCTGTTATAGCCACACCCGCATTCACTGTTAATATGGCTGCGTTTGAGTTGGTGCTGCCGCATTGATTGCTCACCACACAACGGTATTGATTGTTATTTAATCCGGTTGTTACACCAGTGATAGTATAAGAAGAAGTAGTCTGACCTGCGACGTTTGTCCAGGTACCGCCCCCATTGGTGCTTACTTGCCATTGGTAATTACCGGTTGCTACAACACTAAAGGTCACATTCTGGCCTTCACATATTGCCTGGCTCACCGGGTGGGTAGTTATTGATGGTCCGCTGCCCGGGTTAACTGTAAACGTAAGGCTAGCTGTCTGGTTAGTAGCACCGGATGCCACTCCCGTTACAGTAACTATATAAGTACCGGCAGATAATGTATTGGTGTTATTCAATGTTACCACGCTACTGTTACCCGGTATTACCGGATCAGTTCCAAAACTTAATGTAGTACCTGCAGGAACACCTGTAGGAGCTATAGAAGAAAGGCTTATCGGGTTCAAAAATCCACCGTTAGAAATGGTCGGAAGTGTTACACTCATACTGGCAGGTGCAGGACAAGTAGCGGTGGCTGGTGTAGTGCTGCCAAAACTGAAACCAGAAGGTGCCGGTACAGCAGCTGTCCAGATTCCTCTTCCATGTGTAGCTGCTGCAATGGTACGGTCGGATGAACGATACTTGATCATATCTGTTCTTACATTCGGGAAAGTAGCATTTGCATTCCATACAGTGCTGGCACCATTGATTGCATCGGTTTCCCACACACCAGTCTCTGTAGCTATGTATGCTTTGGTATTATCATCAGGATGAAACAATGCCCAGCGAACAGGCATATTGGGTAAGTTACCGTCTATACCTGTCCAGGTAGTACCTCCGTCATTGGATACCCAAACATTCATAATATTATAATTGGAATAACAAGCAATGAGGTGCTGATCAGACGAACCGGTGACCACACAGTTAACATAACCGGTTGCTCCGGTGGGTGTGATATTTGCTTCCACCGGGCTGGCTCCATGAGCTTCATCCACCCGTACCACTCTCCCATTGCCCGTTCCAAAATAAACCCTGTTCGCTGTATAAGGAGAAACATGAACAGCAGAAACATTTTGTGCTGCAAAAGCTCCAATTGAAACTACAGTCGTTGAATTGCCTGTCTGTGGATCATTCCACCTGAAATAACTACCCGCAGAATTACAGGCATATATTATATTGGCTGCATTGTCATAATCCCATGGATTAATAAACCGGCCACTTGACTGGTTATTAATAGGAGTACTCCACGTAGCACCACCATTGGTGCTTCGCCTGTAAACATTAAATACATAAGAGCCGAATTGATACTGGGGTTCATTCTGGTCAATAGCCACAAATGCACCATCACCTCCTGTTACTTCAACAGAAGCGCCTAAACCCGGATTTGTCAACTGATGAACACCATTATCCTGTGTTCCTCCTATAAAATAATTGGTAGTGGTAGGATGTACTGCTACAGAATAAAATTGTTTTAATCGTAAGCCTATATTCCTGTCCCGGATAGTAGTGCCACCATCGGCAGAATAATGTATCCCGCCGTCGCATGCAAAAACTAATTTATTTCCCCCATCCCACCATTGAATGTCATGCTGGTCAGCATGCACATATTGGCCCGAGGTTCCCACCCACGCCGAAATTTTCGACCAGGATATACCACCGTTATTTGTTTCAAAACAATCAATACCACCAACTATACAATTATCAGGATTAGAAGGATTAATACGAACAGACAGATCATACCATGCCTGGCCATTTGCCCATCCGCTGGTAGGTTGTCCCCCGGTGGCAGTCCATATATTACCTCCGTCTGTTGACTTATAAATAGTAGGTACCTGGTCTGAATTATCAGCAGGTAAAGCATATAAAGTATTTCCGCTTACTGCAATTTCCGCCCTGTTATTGAATGAGGGGAATGGAGTAGCAGGCGCATTCCATCCTGAGGCAGAAGTTACTGTAGCGGGATCGTCTGTATAACGGTAGCTTTGTGCCGAAGCAATACCAGTCACCATATGTAACCTGGACTGTACCGCAGTAGAAGTTATTTCAAGATCACAAATACGGTTACTTAAACCTGATGGTGTAATAGTTGTCCATGAATTTCCCCCGTCGGATGATCTGAGCAATCCGTTACCACGGGTAGCTAAGTAAATATTTCCCAGGTGATCGCATAAAATCCGGGTACAGGCTACATATGCGCTGGTACTGGGAAGAAAATTCCAGGTTACACCACCATCTATACTTTTAAAAACACCTACTCCCTGAACTGCATCGCTATTAAAATATGATTCCCCGGTACAGAAATACATGGTATTTTGAAATCCCGGTCTTGGATCCTGGCAAATTGCAGAAATGGCCAGGTTACTCAAAAAGTCGTTTACTAATATCCAGTTAGCCGGAGAAGCAGTAATATCAGTGGTCTTCCAGAGACCGCCATTCACTCCTCCAACAAAAACAGTTTTTTTTGTAGGATCCAGTGAATCTACCATCACGGCCCTTATTCTTCCGGCTGTTACGCCGCCATTGGCCCTGGTATTTCCATTAGAAGGTCCGGTCACATCACTGTCCGGGCCCCTCTCAGTCCATGTCAATGCGGCTATGGCATTTGTTGCTGCAAATTCCTTAGCCATTTTGGTTTCTTCAATCGCTTCCCACAGTTTATTCCAGGGTACTCTGCCGGTAGCAGGGTCTTTGGTACGTTCTATCTCCCATGCGGCTCTTTCCTCCGGGCCACTGTATTCACCATCCTCTTCAAGATCAGATGTGTTGTTTTTTGTACCACAACCGGCTACCAGTAACAGGCTTATTACTGCCAGTGAAATGCCCAGCAATGGCAAAGAGTAAAATTTCTTCATAATGGAAGTATTGCTTTATGATGTTTTTTGAAAATAAACGACACAAGGTAGGCAAACCATCAAATATTATTGTAGAAGTATATCGGATTTTTCGACCGAATGGTTGCAAAACCTAAACAAAACAGCTATTTGACAGCTATCATACTGATTTCCACATTCACAAACTTGGGAAGAGCCGATACCTGTACCGTTTCCCTGGCAGGGAAGTCCCTTTCAAAGTATTTACCATACACTTCATTAACAGCACTGAACTGGTGCATATCTGTGATAAAGATGGTAGTTTTTACCACATTACTAAAATCCATCCCTGCTTCCTGGAGTATTGCTTTCAGGTTATGCATTACCTGGTGTGTCTCCTCCTGGATATCCTTATTTTTTAAATTACCCGTAGAAGGATCAATGCATATCTGGCCGGATACAAAAAGCATAGCTTGTCCAGGTTTTTCGGGATTGTCAGATAAAACAGCCTGGTTATAAGGACCAATTGGAGCCGGCGCACTGCCCGTATTGATAATTGTTTTGTTCATAGCAATAATTATATAATTCAGAAAGACGAATTTAGCTTTATACATTTTCTTTGCAAAAAATAGTATTATGACGATCGTAGTTATAGCAGATGAATCACAGAAGGAGGAATTACTGGCACAGGGAATAAACAAAGAAGTGCAAATCCAATGGTCAGACAAACTTTTACCTGTTGCCGGGGCAGATTGTTATATGGATCTTCTTTTCAACGCCGAAAGCCATACTACTGAATTGCCTGCACTGCATCCGGCGCTAATTATTGTTAATGACGTATACAATACAACTGACCGGTTACCCGCCGGTTTGATCCGTATCAATGGATGGGCTACTTTTTTGAAGAGACCGGTGGTGGAAGCAGCCTGCACTGATACAGGCCTAAGAACAAAAGCAGAAAAAATTTTTGACCTATTCAACAAAAAGACAGAATGGGTCGCTGATATTCCGGGATTCATTTCACCCAGAGTTATTACCACTATCATCAACGAGGCATATATTACACTGGAGGAAAAAGTAAGCAGCAAAACAGAAATTGATACCGCCATGAAACTGGGCACCAATTATCCATATGGCCCATTTGAATGGAGTGAAAAAATAGGGTTAAAAAAAGTATACAACCTGCTTTCGATACTGGCGCAAACCAATAAACGCTACGAACCATCTCTCCTATTAAAAAAGGAAGCACAACAATAATGGCATTGATACTAAATATCGACACATCACTTGATACAGCTTCCCTTTGTCTTGCAAAAGACTATAAAGTATTACAGTTGGTCTTTAACGAAACTCAAAAAGATCATGCTGCATGGATACATAATGCAATACAGGAAATTTTAGAACGGGCAGCGTGTAACATAAATATACTTGACGCTGTTGCTGTCAGCATTGGCCCGGGTTCATATACTGGTCTGCGTATCGGGCTGGCAACTGCGAAGGGTTTATGCTATGCTCTGAATATTCCATTGATCGTAGTCAACACGTTAAAAATTATTGCTGCTGCTGCCCGTAAAAATGCTGCAGATTATATCTGCCCGATGATTGATGCAAGAAGAATGGAAGTATTCGCAGCCATGTATGATAAAAACCTGGAAGAAATAAATCCACCACAATCATTCATTATAGATGATCCGCGGTTTATTTCATTTCTTCCTGCCGGTAATATTCTTTTTTGCGGAAACGGCAGCAAAAAGCTGCAAAAAGTTAGCTCTTTTTCTGGTTCTGCTTATGATACTACTGTATCAGATGCTTCTCATTTAGCTGAATTGTCACAGAATTGTTACGTAAATAAACAATTTGCAGACATTGCTTACACTGAGCCTTTATATATAAAAGAATTTTATACTCCGGCGAAAGGATTAAAGTAAAAATCCGTCTTATTAACAATTATTTTGACAAACCCTGTTTGGTCAAGGGTATTTTTGTTTTTATTTATTCATTAACCTACAGATTCTGATTATGAGTAATTATTCAATGACACTTACAGACACAAAAGAAAATGGGGTGCTGCTAAAAGTTGACCTCCTGGAGGTAAAAAAAGCATCACTGGTTCTCCGGGCACTTAATCATAAATTACGGCAGCAGATATTAAAGCTTATTGATGAAAGTGGAAAAATGACAGTGACAGAATTGTATGTAAAACTAAGACTGGAGCAATCTGTTGCTTCTCAACATTTAGCGATACTACGGAAAGCAGGCTTTGTAAAAACTGAAAGAGATGGGAAGTTTATTTATTATTCAGTGAATATCAACCGTATACATGAACTGAACCGTTTTGTAAATGAACTGCTCAACTGATTTACAGATTAACCAGATAAAAACCCCGTTTCAGTTACATGGAAGCGGGGTTTTTTCTTGTATATAAAATCTAATTTTACAACGCTGATCCGGCAAAACAAAAACCAGGGAATATGTTTATCAAACAGTTTTATACAGGCTGCCTGAGTGAAGCAGCTTATTATATTGAACATAATGGAGAAGCCGCCATCATTGATCCTCTGCGTGATATAGATGAATATCTTCAATTGGCTAACGAAAGAAAGGCGGCCATCAAATACATTTTCGAGACACATTTTCATGCAGATTTTGTAAGCGGGCATCTTGATCTCAGTAAGGCAACCGGCGCTCCGATCGTATATGGACCGAATACGGTTACTAGATTTCCTGTACATGTTGCAAAAGATGGTGAACAATTTAAAATTGGACAACTTACCATTGAAGTATTACATACTCCCGGCCATACTTTAGAATCAACCTGCTATTTATTAAAAGACGCATCCGGAAAAGATCATTGTGTATTTACGGGTGACACTTTGTTTGTGGGTGATGTGGGCCGTCCTGACCTGGCACAAAAAGGCACCGAGATCACTATGAATGACCTCGCAGGTATGATGTATGACAGTATTCACACAAAGCTTTTCCCGCTGGCGGATGATGTTATGATTTATCCTGCTCATGGACCGGGCAGTTCCTGCGGGAAAAACCTGGGTCCCAATACACACAGTACAATCCGAGAGGAAAAGCAATTAAATTATGCAATGAAGGCTGAAACAAAGGAAGATTTTATCAAACAGGTCACAACCGGTATTACCGCACCGCCTTCTTATTTTCCTGTTAATGCAAAAATAAATAAAGAAGGATATAGCAGCCTTGATGATGTGCTTTCACAGGGGATGACTGCATTGTCTGTTGAAGAATTAAAAAAACTGATAGACGAGAATGTGATTGTACTGGATACCCGCCGGGCAGATGTCTTCACACAGGGATTTGTTCCTGGTTCCGTTTTTATTGGCCTCGAAGGCCGCTTTGCAGAGTGGGCAGGCAGTTTACTTCCGTTTGACACTTCTATAGTGCTGGTAACTGAACCCGGAAAAGAAAAAGAGACCATTATACGACTTGCCAGGGTTGGGTTTGATAAAGTAAAGGGATACCTGACTGGCGGATATGAGGCATGGCAAAATGCAGGAGAACCTGTTGATATGATCATTGATATTGAAGCTGATGAACTGATGATGGATATACCACATGATAATAACCTTGTAGTGGTTGATGTACGCCGCGAAACAGAATTTGCAGATGGTCATTTAAAAAATGCTGTGAATATCCCTTTGAACGAAATGACAGATCCCGGAAGTATGGCTAATATCGAAGACACACAAAATCTCTATATACACTGTTTGGGCGGATACCGGAGTGTAATTGCCTCCTCCTTATTAAAGAGACAGGGTATTCATAATCTCAGAAATATTGTTGGTGGCTGGAATAAGATCAAAGAACAGGAAAAAGCAGAGATCGTAAAAGAAACCAGCGTATTGAATTAGTCTTTGAATTAATTCAGCTTACAAGAAAGCCCTGTCATGTTTTGATAAACTCAACATAACAGGGCTTAACTATTTAATACAGACAATTACATTTTCGAAATGATCCATTCATTCAGCGCTGGTGAACTTTCGCAACTGATGATCACTGCATATCTTGGTTTATCACCATTGTGCACACCCACATGCCACAATCTTTGTGAATCCACTACAAAATGTGCTCCTTTAGGCATAGGTACTCTTGCCTCAGATTCTTTGATTGGCAAATTGTTTTCATCACTATCATACAACAACATGTAGCTGTCGGGATTATCAGTTAGTTCTATCCACATTCTTACTACCCATCCTTCATCATCCGGATTAAGGCGGTTGTTATCATCGCGGTGTACTGAACGAAGTGCCTGGTCATGATTCTGTGGCTCAAGCTTTATGATTCTCACTCTGCCGAAATTGGCCGGAATAGATCTGATATACTTCATCAGGTTAGGCGCCAGCTCAGCATTAGGTGTAAAAATGGCATTCTTATCCGTCTTGCCATTTTCCCAAAACCCTTTACACTCAATAGTACCATCACAGGAAGCTAAGGGTGCAAAGTTGGTATCACCACCACTTTTCCAGTCCATGTAGGTCAGGTTTTCCCATTCAGCAGCAGGTATATGAGAGATATCAAGGGTCTTCATAATAACATACCCTTTATCCTTCATCACCGGCATACGATAATGGGGGGTGTTTAACGGTATCTTCACTGACCAGTGTTCACTATGTGGCCAAAAAATAGCAGGAGCTGAAGCTGACATAAAATTTATATTAATGGTTAATCAAAAGTTGAATGCTAATGTAGGAAATATCAGGAACACCGGAGATGAGCAATATCTTTCTGCAAAAAAATTATAGCCTCACCACACCATTCTTGATGGCATAAATAGCCAGGCCGGTTCTTGTTTTGATATTCAGCTTTTCAAAAAGAGAGTCCCTGTATCCATCAATGGTTCGGGGGCTCAGGTTCATTTGTGCCGCTATTTCCTTATAGGTAAGTTCAGAACAGGCCAATCTCAAAAATTCTGTTTCCCGTTCGTTCAGTTTGGACAAGGTACCAGCCATTTCATCCCCCTCCTTATTAATAGAATGAATTAGTTTTCCGGTTACCAGTTCAGAATAATAGTACCCCTTATGAACGACTGCATCCAGTGCAGCTCTCAGTTCAGCCGGTTCATTGTCCTTTAAAATATATCCCCTGGCCCCGTTGCGCAGCATTTTAAGAATAGCATCCTCATCATCATACATGCTTAATGCCAGCACTTTTATAAGCGGATGGGTTGTTCTTAACCATGCAGCCGTTTCATAGCCGTCCATTACTTTCATATTAATATCCAGCAACACTATGTCAGGCAGATTTTCTTTGTCTAATTTTTCCTGAAAATCTTTCCCGTTATCTGCCTCAAATAAAACATCATACCCGATATCTCTTACAAGGCCCGCCAGTCCGCTGCGCAACATGGCATGATCGTCCACCAGTACCACTTTTTGATTCATAGTTACACGTTGTTAAATGGTATACTCAATTTAATAACAGTTCCGTTACCGGATACACTTTCCATACTGAAAGTGGCACCCACCATCTTAGCCCGGTTATGCATATTACGCAAACCGAGACTTTTATTACTACTTTCTTCCTTGTTAATATCCAGCATAACGGCTATGCCTTTTCCGTCATCCTGCACCTGCAATTCCAGCGCATCTGTATTATATACAGCCGTTACAGTGATCGTTCCGGCCTCTGCATGTTTGATGATATTGGTGAGAGCCTCCTGCACAATACGGAAAATGATCAACTCCCTTTGCGGCTCCATCCGGGTGATAGTTCCGCTAATGCGAAGATCTGTGGCAAACCCGCTTTTACGGAAAAGTTCCAGCTCATACTCCACTGCTCTTATCAATCCCATAGCGGCAATATTATCTGTATTCAGGCTGCGGGAAAGGTCACGAAGGTCCTGTATTGCCTTGCTGACTAAATTTTTTGAATCGGTGATCTTTTCAATTAGTTGCTCTTGTTTCGTAATGTCAATAGTATTCAGTTTCAGCTTGGCCAGGCTGAGCGCCTGCCCAATATTATCATGAATTTCTTCAGAAATAGTTTTTAGTGTTTGTTCCTGGATTTCGAGTTGAGTTTGTAGAAGAGCTTGCTGGAAATCATTTTTAATTTTTTGCTCGTTTAAAAGCATATCATTCTGCTTTTGCATTACTTTTTTAAAAAAAATAAAAAAAGCAAGGAAAACAAAGAAGAAAAGAGTACTGGACCCAATCAGGTAATACCCCGCCTCTGAAATCTGGATGAACATAAGAAAGCATAAGTGATAAGTGAATAATATACCAGGTTCCCAAATGTATTCAATGTCTTATATATTACTTTACTCGCAGGGTTTTCAGCAAAGGATTTAATGAATACTGCATTCACAAAAAAGAGATTAATAAAATTCACTAAAATGATTCCTGTGGCAAGCCAGAAAAACGGGTTTTTCAGAAAACCTATTACTTTTTGGCTGTTATAAATATAATGGTAATATAAAAGCCCTGTGGCAATTAAATGAAGACCTACAAAATTTTTAAAATATGGATTTAATTTCTCTGCACCACCGGTGATTATTGAAACTACCATCCCTGTAATAAACAAAACCGAAAAAGCAGCAAGTAGTTGCCTGTACTTCTTATTAAGAAACCCGACATTGAATATTTTCCAGAAAACAAATGCCTGCAGGAAAAAAAAGGAAGTATAAAAATAATTCTTACTGACCCCTGCAGATTTATAAACACCCCAAAAACTAAAACCCTCATTTAATACTGTAATTAACAAAAGTATTACTAACCATTTTATTGATGAGGGTTGCAGTTTATAAAAAAAACACAACCCGGTAAGCAATGCAATACATTCAAAAAAAAAGCTCAGATAAAACATGGTAGAGGATTATATTTTTATGGCCATTCGTCATTCCAGTTATCGTAGAATTTTTTCCCCCCTACATTAAAAGGAAGTATACCTTTTTGGTTAATGCCGATTATTCCAAAAACAACACCATATTTATTTAATGGCTTTCTTGATGGATCTGAGTGATTTTGCCTTTTTTCGAATTCAGTATCGCTTAAAGTACTCCCAAATCCAGTAGTATCATATTTCGTAAATCCGACTGAAATACTATAACCTGGATTATTATCAAGATATGTTTTGAAAAAATCAATAACTGAGTCTGTTAATACTATCCCGTGGAAATTATCAGGATTTGTACTTTGATACTTGCTCATATAATGCTCTGCCACCTTTTCCCTGAGGGGAACCATTTGAACTGGGATTTTTTCTAAATACTTGTTATAATTTTTCTTTGTTTGCACACCATTTTTAACAAAAGTGAAATAGAAATAACCAATAATCAGAACAAGAAGAAGAATAACAGTCTGGTAGATTCTGATTTGTTTCATATAAATCGTTTTTTTAAGTAATAGTTTCGTGTTATAAAAAAGTTCCAAAATACTAAGGCCACTCATCATTCCAGTCATCGTAATATTCTGCTGTTACAATTCCGCCGGGTGTAGATATCCTGGCCGTAAATGGTTTAATCCCTTTTATTTCATCCCAATAACCAATAATCCCGGTATTCTGATATGCTTTTTCGGGTTTCCAATTAGGGTCAGAGTCATCTGGCTTTTGTGGAGTTCTGAGTTCTTCTGGAGTATAATTTGAAATTGCAATTGCAAGATCCCCAGCCATTGGTTTTCCTTTGGCTATAGTTTCTTCATAAATCTGCTTATACAAATAGGCGATTACACTGCGTGATATTTTAATTACAAAAGGAGCTCCATTATATTTACGATAGCCCCGCATATATGCTTTTGCCACATCAACAGTAATGGGCATTGCGTCTTTTACTTTCTCATTAAATTTTTGAAATTTAGAATTGAGCTCCTCCTGAAACGCCATTGCGTCTTTATTTATCTGCTGTTCTATGCTTTCCATAATATAATTGTTTTTAGGTGAAAGAATAAGTGATTATAAAAAAGATTTTACCTGCTGTTAAAAGGTTCATAGCTACCGGGCAACCCCTTCAGATCCAGTTCCAGCGTCGTTTTCCCATTGTCCGCCACTGCCCCGACAGTAAAAGCTCCCCATGCTTTTGTTTTTATTTCGGCTATTCCATTCAGTACGATAATAACAGGACTGGAATTGATAAACGTCGGATGCAGATGAAAAGTAACAATACCCTTTAATGGATCCTTTTTGGGATCAGTACTTTCCACCCTGAGTATTATTTCAGCCCAGTCACTTCCGGTTATCCTGTTGATCACCGCAGAGAGTTTCCGGTTATTACTTTCTGCCTTACCTCCCCATCTGCCCTTTTGAGGATCCAGTGCACTAGTCTCGTTCACCATTCTTGTCTTTTCTTCAATGAACAGATGTTTCATTTCTTCCGTAGCAGTTCTGCCTCCCTGTGGCACCTGTGGAGTTTGTGCCATCTGGCTTTGTGCTTCATTCAGGGCTTTGGCTATTTCCTGGAAATCAGCGGATACTCCGTCTTTGCCAAAATTGAAAGATTTTAATCTTGGCAGTATGGCGAGGATGATGAATACGCCAAACAGCAGCAGGAAATAATTATAAACAGCTGTAAGTTTTTTATTGATGCTGTCATCACTTGTTGGTGCTGCAGCAACTGACTCAGCCGGCTTTGTCACTATAGTTGTATCAATTATAATCTTTTTACCGGTCGCTTTTATACTGCTGTCAATCTTTATGGAAGTGGTGGAAGTAATTAATGGCAGAACGGACTTAGCTGCCGCAGGCGGCGCCGGTTTGGTAAATACATACATCACAATTAAAATGAAAAGTGTAACTGCAATTATAAACGATAATACAGATACCCAATTGTAAAGGCGGTTGTTGCCCGTTGCAGAACTCATAGCCGTTGGTTTTATTCAAGATAAACTATAACAGTTGTATCTGAAAGTTATTTGATTATTACGGAAGTTACTAACCGAAAATTGCACAATAAAGTTTATAGCTTTTTAATAACGACTTTATTTATAATAGTGCCACTGTAACCGCAGCAACCGGCGCATGACTGTGTATCCACCGTTACCCAGCCCTCCGGTACAGGCCCGGGGCACATCATAATTACGGTACCGGAGGGCAGATTGTCTATCCGCTTGATGACGGGTTTGTTAATAATAGTGCCGCTGTAGCCGCAACAGCCGGCGCATGACCGGGTATCAATTACCACCCAGCCAACAGGTGTTGCCTGCGGACAAATTTCCAGGGTGGTGCCCACAGGCAGGTTATCAATACGTTTAATGATCAGTTTATTGATAATGGTACCTGTATAACCACAGCAACCGGCGCATGACCGGGTATTGATAATAACCCAGCCGGATGGCACGGTACCCGGACAAATTTCCTGCTCCTGGCCAAATGCAAATGATGCTAACAGGATGAAAGCGGCTGTAATAATCTTTTTCATAACGAAGGAGTTGAAATTATTTAAAAGGCACTTGCAATGTAGAACGATGATATACTATGTACAACGGGTTTATAACCCTTTCCGGCAGGTGATAACACGGTATATATTTAAGAAAACAACGGTTGTCCGGCGCTTCCTCCTGCAACTACTTTCACCATGATATCAGCAGAACCAGGTAATCAACAATAACCCTGTCCTGTTTTCCAGAACCATTAAAAAATTTAAAATGAAAAAAGTGTTTTCAGTTGACAGCATAAAGCTGGCCCTCAACAAAAGCAATCCTCCCTGCCTTGTAGTAACTGCCGAAGGAACGGCTAATACATCGGGCTGGTCCGGTTTTACCCTTCGTCCCTTGTGGAACAGAAGTAATCCCCCCGTTAACGGTGTTTACTCATTTGCACTGGAAGGTGTACCGCCAACCGGCATTGTACAGCAGGTGCTTACTCCTACAGGCCCTGTCAGCCATACATTAACCTACGGCGAAACAAAGGATGTAAGAAAAGTAGTGGTATATGCCGCTTCCAACAGCCAGTCTGTGGAATACAATGAAAAAAATGCAACCGATTCTTTGTTGTCGGCTTCGCCTGATGCCATAACACAAACAGGTGTTGGCTACTCTGATAACTGGGACCTCGCCGATGCTTTCAGGGATGCCATTAAAAATCTGCCCACCGATCCTTATCCTTATCCCGATAAGCTGCAGCAATACAGAATTGTTAGTATTGAAGCGGAGGTAGGAGGGTTCGTCGGGCTCAACAGGATGAAAGTAACCATTGAAGCATAAACTGTCCATTAAATCAAACACCATTTTATATGTCAACAAAAATTACCACTTCTGATTGGGCTGCATGGGTCAACCTCATGCTTCCAGCACCAACTCCGGGCGGCACCCTGCATGTTGTCGGAACAGTTGATACACACTCTGCTGATTTCGCTTTCCTGGAAAAAGCAGTACCACAGGGCAAAAACCCATCTATACTGCTGTTGAACCTGCGGACCGAAACCGGGACTGCACCGGCGAAAAACCCGCAAAACGTAAGTTATACGGAAACATTACAAACAAAAGGCCAATACAGTGAAGTACAGGTATGGTACAATGGTAAATTGGAAGCGGCCATTACAAAGATTGAAGAAGTGCATTGATCAAACGGCAGTATAAAGGCGAAAACAACGGGCAACTTTTAGTATCAGGCGGCCTGGCGGTTTTTCGCCTTTTCTTTCTTTCATTATCTTACGGCCTTCAAATACATCATGGCCAAAACAAAAAAGGAAACCAACACCCAGCCGCTTGAAAAAACACTCTGGCTTGCTGCCGATAAGCTCCGCAAAAATATGGATGCTGCCGAATACAAACACATTGTACTCGGCCTCATCTTTCTCAAATATATTTCTGATGCATTTGAAGAATTGTATGCAGCACTAAGCAGTGATAAACTCGCCGATGCCGAAGATGCCGATGAGTACCGGGCCAAAAATGTTTTCTATGTGCCTCCGCAGGCAAGGTGGAGTTATCTTTTATCCAAAGCCAAAGACCCGCTGATTGGAAAAATGGTGGATGATGCCATGGATGCCATTGAAGCACTTAACCCTACATTAAAAGGTGTTCTTCCAAAGGTATTTGCCCGGCCCAATCTCGATAAAAACTCACTCGGTGCATTGATTGACATGATCGGCACCATTGCACTGGGGGATGCGGCAGCAAGAGCCAAAGATTTATTAGGCAGGGTGTATGAATATTTTCTCGGACAGTTTGCACTGGCCGAAGGAAAAAAAGGCGGACAGTTCTATACACCGCAAAGCATTGTTCGCTTACTGGTAGAAATGCTGGAGCCATACAAAGGCCGTGTGTTTGATCCCTGCTGTGGCAGCGGCGGCATGTTTGTACAGAGTGAAAAATTTGTGCTGGCACATGCCGGTAAAATAGACGACATCAGTATTTACGGACAGGAAAGTAACCAAACCACTTACCGTTTGGCAAGGATGAATCTTTCCATCCGCGGTATTGACAGCAGCAATATTAAATGGAACAACGAAGGAAGTTTTTTGCGGGATGCACATCCTGATTTAAAAGCTGATTATATTATTGCCAACCCACCGTTTAATGACAGCGACTGGAGCGGCGAACTGCTCACCACCGATGGCCGCTGGCAATATGGTGTGCCGCCGGCCGGGAATGCCAACTTTGCCTGGGTGCAGCATTTCATTTATCATTTAAGTGCAACAGGTATGGCTGGTTTTGTATTGAGTAACGGAAGCCTCAGCAGTAATACCGGTGGCGAAGGTGAAATACGGCAACGCCTAGTAGAAAATGATCTGGTGGATTGCATTGTGATGCTGCCCAAACAATTATTTTACAATACAGGCATACCCGCCTGCCTATGGTTTTTGAGCAGGAAGCGTAGCCACTCCTCCCCTGGAGGAGGAGGCAGGGAGAGGGCCAGTAACAGAAAAGGCGAAGTATTATTTATAGATGCCAGCGAACTCGGTTTTATGATTGACCGCAAGAGCCGTGACCTTAGCGATGAAGACATTAAAAAAATTACCAGCACATACCACAGCTGGAAAAAACGGAGTGATACTAACTCCTCCCCTGAAGGGGGAGGTTGGGAGGGGGACATAAAAGGCTTTTGCAAATCGGCCACCCTTGCCGAGATAGCCAAACATAAATATGTATTAACCCCCGGCCGCTATGTAGGCATACCCGATGCGGTGGAAGATGAAGAAGCCTATGAAGAAAAAATAGCAAAACTTACTGCTGAACTGAAAACACAAATGACGGAAGCAGAAAAATTAGATAAAGAAATAAAAATGCAGTTGAAAAAAATCGGGATAGAATTATGATTTTATCAACCGGTATGGCAAAACAAAAAAATAAATACCAGCAGATAGTAGAAAGCCTGAAAGAAAAGATCAGGCTATCCCGTATGCAGGCTACAACGCAGGTAAACCACTTGCTAATAAAAACATATTGGGAAATTGGTACTACTATTTTGCAACAGGAAAAAGAAGAAGGCTGGGGCGCCGGTGTAGTCGCCAATCTTGCTGCAGACCTGAAAGCAGCTTTTCCTGATATGAAAGGATTGTCTCAGCGCAACCTTACTTATATGCGAAACTTTGCCGCTGCTTATCCCTGTTTTCCAATTTTGCAAGCACCACTTGCAAAATTGACCGTTGCCGGTAAACGCAAACAAGCTGACAATACTGCTTCTTCAATTTTGCAAGCACCGCTTGCAAAATTGAGCTGGTATCACCACATCACTCTGCTGGATAAAGTAAAAGACGAAAAGGAAAGGGTTTTTTATATATACAAAACCATTGAAAACGGGTGGAGCCGCAATGTAATGGTGCACCAGGTAGAGAGCCGTTTATACAAACGGCAGGGAAAAGCCATCACCAATTTTAAACACACCTTATTGCCCCTGCAATCAGACCTGGCCAATGAAATGGTAAAGAGCCCTTACCTCTTCGACTTCCTGGGGCTGGGAGATGAAGTGCAGGAACGGGAACTGGAAAAAGCATTGATACAGCATATCAAAAAATTTATGCTGGAATTGGGCAAGGGGTTTGCCTATGTAGGCAACCAGTACAACCTGCAGGTAGAAGGCGATGAATATTTCTTAGACCTGTTGTTTTATAATTACCTGCTGCACCGCTTTGTGGTGTTTGAATTGAAGGTAGGGGAATTTAAACCCGAGTATGCAGGCAAATTGAATTTCTACATTAATACTATTGACGGGCAGATAAAAACGGAAAGCCACCAGCCCACCATTGGCATACTGCTTTGCAAAACGCCCAACAAAACAGTGGTAAAGTATGCGCTGCAGGGAATGGATACACCTATTGGCGTGGCAGAATACCAGCTTACCCGTACACTGCCCCGGCAACTGAAAAGCGGCATACCCTCTATTGCCGAGCTGGAAGCTGAAATGAATAAAGGATATAAGCAGTTGAAAAAACCGGTAAAAAAAAAGAAATCGGTAAAAAAGAAAAAATAAAATGATGAACGAGGCTGTAGTGCTACTATCATCTTTCGTTGCGACACTCCGTTCAGGGTGCTGTTTGCTACTCACCAAAATAATTGCAGTGTATGAGTGAATGGAAAGAAACTGATTTGGGTTTATTACCTAATGATTGGGAAATAATAACTCTTGAAAAGCTTGTTAATGAAGAAAGAGGTATTTCTTATGGTGTTGTACAACCGGGTTTCCATAATGAAGAAGGCGTACCGATTTTACGTGTTAATAATATTAAGGATGGACGAATTATAATTGATGAAGTTCTTAGAGTTGACGAGGAGATTGAAAAAAATTATCAGCGAACAAGATTGAGAGGCGGAGAATTATTGATAACGTTAGTTGGTAACTTAGGAGAATGTGCAATTGCAACTAAGGAATTTGAAGGATGGAACGTTGCAAGAGCCATAGGTGTAATTGATTTGAATAGAAAAAAAGTAAATCCTGAGTGGATTAAATATTTACTATCAACAACTACAATAAAAAGTATAATTAATAGTTGGGCAAATACTACTGTACAGGCAACGCTTAACTTAAAGGAGCTTAATCAACTTCCAATAAGTTTACCCCCTCTCCCCGAACAACAATCCATCGCAGCCATACTCAGCAGCCTCGACAACAAAATAGACCTGCTGCGCCGCCAAAACCAAACATTGGAACAATTAGCCCAAACTATTTTTAAGCAGTGGTTTGTTGAGAATAAAGAAAATCTTGAAACAGATGAAGTAGGTAATCTTTTCGACATTACGATTGGCAGAACTCCACCACGAAAGGAAGGTGAGTGGTTTACTGAAAACAGTTCAGACATTAAATGGATTTCAATTAGAGATTTGGGAATTAGCGGCATTTATGTTGACACTACGGCAGAATATCTAACTAGTGAGGCAGTTGAACGTTTTAATATTCCAGTTATTCCAGCTAATACAGTTGTACTTAGTTTTAAATTAACTGTAGGAAGAGTAGCGATTACCACCGAAACTATGTTATCGAATGAAGCTATTGCTCATTTCAAAATAAAAGCTGATTCTCCTTTTGTTTCTGAGTTCGTATATCTATTTCTAAAAACCTTCAACTTTGGTTCAATGGGGAGTACTTCATCAATTGCAGATGCAGTTAATTCCCAAATGATTAAAGGGATTGAATTTCCAATTCCCGATGAATTATGGATTGAAAAATTTCAACCATCTATAATTACTTACTTTAAGAAAATAAGAAACAATACAAAAGAAATCCAAACCCTCACCCAATTGCGGGATAGTTTATTGCCCCGGCTCATGAGTGGTAAATTAAGGGTAGGGTGAAAACACGGTGTAGATTCCCTGCAAACACGGTTGATTAGCTAATAATGACTTCCTACTTTAGAGGTATTAAAATTACTTAATCATTAAACCTGAATGTTTATGGCAACAAAGAAAAAAGTCACTTCTCCAACAGAACAACCGCCAATCAGAATTATTATTGAAGTGGTGATAAAAGATGAAAGAGAAAGGTCCTTAAAAAGAAATTTTGCTGGTTTAGCCGAGGCTGAAATTAGTTCATCCGATGAGTTAATTGAATCATTTGATCTGCGAAAACTTCCGCCCGTTGAAATTATGGTAAAACAAGCAATTCTTAAAGCAGCGGGCAGATCGGGTAATCCCGAAGATCTATCTGATGATGCAGAACTTTCAGATTTATTTAGTTCAAATGCACAATACATTCTTTTAAGAGCATATCTGGAAGGCATTGCAAGATTGTTTAAGCCAACCGCCACAATTTCCCTTAATGAAGTGATGGGTTGTACAACAGTTGGAGATTGTATTGATCTTGTCAAAAGTAAAATTTAACAAAATGAAAAAGCTTATCCTGTTTATTACGATACTTTTTAATCTGGCGTTAAATGCACAAAACTCTCCATCCTGGATTAAAAACCTCAAAATTCGTCAATCATTTGAAGATGATGACTCTAAGCAAAACCCGGCTGCTTTTACAATGACTTTTCCAAAAGGAAAGGAGTCTTCATATTTAATTGATATGGGAGTTTTGTATAAACTGAACTCTAAAAGCAACACAAAGATTGGGAGTTTGATTGCTGAATATCATAGAATAAATCTCACTGATGAAGAAGTGAATAACTTTCAGATTGGATACAAACATGAATGGTTTTTCAAGAAACCAGTCGTTAGTGTTAAACCTGAAGATTTGGGAAATCCGGATTATTTTGATGCATGGAAGACGTTTAAACTTAACTCTGCAATTAAATACAGATGGGATGATATTGATGGTTCGCATGGAATAGCAGGATCATTTCTATTTTCTTACTTTCAGCAGGGCTCGAAGTATAAAACATGGTGGAGCTCATGGAATATTAATGAGAATAAAACATTTGCGTGGATAGTAACACCTCAATTCGGTGTGGAATTCCAACATAATTTCAAAGCAGACAGTACAAAAATTGCAGGTTTTGTTGGAAGAGGAGTTGGTAAATTTAGTTTGAGCTTTGGAGCAATGAAACCTGATCCAGACGATAAGATAATTCCACTGAACAAATGGCTTTTTACAGCAGATATGTCAGGCAAATATGATCTTTTTGGGAAAGAATACACCGACAACAGGTTTCACCCATTAATAAAAACAGGCCTTGATATTTTTCTTATATATAAACCTGTTAAATTGATAATCGGCGGCTCATTTACTTATGGTGATAATCCTGTTGAAGGATTCAAAGAGTTTAAGTTCAAACCTCAGCAGTTTTGGGTAGTTGCAATTAAGATTCAGAAATAATTATAACAATAGTATTAAACATATGCCAGATTTTAAAATAGCACTGACCTTCTTAAAAAAAAGCAAGAAAATTTCAATCGTTGAACTGGATAGAAATTATTTTGACAACACTATTGAATATATGAAGGAAGCAGATTTGGTTAGCTGGGTATATAGCATAGACAATGAAGATACCCGGCGTGAAATCCTGGATAAAATAAATCATTTGGGCGGACAGGGCGGAAATGATTTTGGTAGCCTTGTATTCATAAACCAATCTAAATGCTTTGCAGGCCGGAATATTCTTGCTGCTATAGCTTGTGTAGAGAAAATAAGAGATAAAATTTTGCAGGATACAACTATCTGATATATTTAATTAATATTTTTAAAGCTGTTGTGTTATAACTAACGGCATTTTCTTTTTACCTTAATGGCTTATTCCCATTAAGCCCATGCCCCGCATCACCGAATCAGCCATCGAACAACTCGCTATTGAAAAGCTGGAGGCATTAGGCTATCAGTATGTATATGGCCCTTCCATTGCCGTGGATGGAGAGCAGCCGGAGAGGAACAGTTACCAGCAGGTTATTATCCCCGGCAGGGTAAAAGAAGCTATTCGTCGTATTAACCCAGCTGCTCCGGCTGTTGCCATAGAGCAGGCATACAATACCATTGCCCGTGCAGGCAATCCCGATTTACTCAGCAGCAACGAGGCCATACATAACTACATCACCAATGGAATAGAAGTAACCTACAACAGCAAAGACGGTGAACGGGGCGATAAACTTTGGCTCATAGATTTTAATAACCCGGAGAATAATGAGTTTATTGTCTGCAACCAGTTTACCGTTATTGAAAACAACCAGAACAAAAGGCCGGATATTATTTTATTCGTCAACGGGCTGCCGCTGGTAGTAATAGAATTAAAAAATGCGGCGGACGAAAATGCCACTATTAAAAAGGCACATTCACAGCTTACGAATTACTACACCGCCATTCCTTCCTTATTTCATTACAATGGTTTTGTCATTGCATCGGACGGGCTGGAAGCAAAAGCCGGAACGATATCGTCTGCCTTCAGCCGCTTTATGGCCTGGAAAACCACCGATGGCAAACAGGAGGCATCACGGCTCACCAGCCAGTTACTCACCATCATTGATGGTATGCTGAACAAGGCAACATTGCTGGAGTTATTACGTCATTTCATTGTATTTGAAAAGACGGTTCATACTCCCCTCTCCCAGGGGAGAGGGGTTGGGGGTGAGGCCATCACTACTATTGAAACCGTGAAGAAACTGGCAGCTTATCACCAATATTATGCAGTAAAAAAAGCAGTGGCTTCAACAATCAGGGCTGCGGGTTTGCAAGTCTCCTCCAAAGGGGGAGATTTAGAGGGGGCCGGTAACCGTAAAGGCGGCGTTATCTGGCATACACAGGGCAGTGGCAAAAGCCTGAGTATGGTTTTTTATACCGGCCAGTTGGTACTGGCATTAAATAACCCTACCATTGTTGTTATAACAGACCGGAATGACCTGGATGAACAACTGTTTGACACCTTCGCCGCTTCGTCGCAATTGTTACGGCAGGCGCCTGTAAAGGCTGATAGCCGGGAGGAACTGCAGCGATTATTAAAAGTGGCTGCAGGCGGTATCATCTTTACTACCATTCAGAAATTCTTTCCGGAAGAAGAACACTCTACATATCCTGAACTGAGTGATAGAAAAAATATTGTGGTAATTGCCGATGAAGCGCATCGTACCCAATATGGCTTTGAGGCCAAAACAAAATACCTGAAAGATGCAGCAGGTAATGAAACCGGAACAAAGATCAGTTATGGTTTTGCCAGGCATTTACGGGATGCTTTGCCGCATGCCACCTTTATTGGCTTCACCGGAACACCGGTGGAAAGCACCGACCGTAATACCAAAGCCGTGTTTGGTGAATACATTGATGTGTATGATATAGCACAGGCGGTGGAAGACGGGGCCACTGTTCGTATCTACTATGAAAGCCGCCTGGCAAAAATTCATTTAAGAGAAGAACAAAAAGATAATATAGACGAGGAACTCAGTCTTGCTGCAGAAGATGCACCTGAATATGTGGTGCAGAATGCCAAAGCCAAATGGGCAAGGCTGGAAGCAATCGTTGGCCACCCGGAGCGGATAAAAGAAGTGGCAAAAGATATTGTGCAACATTTTGAAAACAGGCAACAGGTATTTGAAGGCAAAGCCATGATTGTGGCCATGAGCCGGAGGATAGCGGTGTTGCTATATGAGGAAATTGTACAGCTTCGGCCTGACTGGCATAAGAAAGAAGATGAAACTGGTGTAATAAAAGTTATTATGACAGGCTCTTCTTCCGACCCTGCATCCTATCAGCATCATATAAGAAATAAAGAAAGAAGAAAAGCCATTGGTGAACGGTTAAAAGACCCGGCTGATGAATTGAAGCTGGTAATTGTAAGGGATATGTGGCTCACCGGTTTTGATGCACCCAGCCTGCACACCTTATATATTGATAAACCCATGCAGGGGCACAACCTGATGCAGGCTATTGCAAGGGTAAACAGGGTGTATAAGGATAAGCCCGGCGGTTTAATTGTGGATTATATCGGCATTGCATCCGATTTAAAAAAGGCATTGGCTGTTTATACCGAAAGCGGGGGCAGAGGAAAACCAGCTTTAGATATTGAAGAAGCAGTAAATGCTATGCTGGAAAAATTAGAAATCGTTCAGCAGATGATGCATAGTTTTGACTATATAAAATATTTTACTGCATCATTAACGGATAAGCTAAGTATTATACTGGCAACAGAAGAACATATTCTTGGCCTGGAAAATGGAAAAGAACGATTTATAAAAGAAGTGGGAGCCTTGTCTAAGTTATTTGCCTTAAGTAAATCAACAAAAGAAGCAGATGCGGTAGCAGAAGAAGTTGCTTTTTTCCAGGCAGTAAAAGCAAGGCTTGCCAAATTTGAAAGCCGTGTTAGCGGAAAATCAAATGAAGAAATAGAAACAGCTATCCGTCAATTGGTGGATAAAGCAGTAGTAGCAGAAGGGGTGATTGATATTTTTGATGCAGCAGGAATCAAGCGACCGGATATTTCTATTCTCTCCGATGAATTCCTGGAAGAGATACAGGGCATGAAGCATAAAAACCTTGCCTTAGAGTTATTGAAGAAGATTTTAAATGATGAAATAAAAAGCCGCAGCAAGTATAACCTGGTGCAGAGCAAATTATTTTCAGAAATGCTGGAGAATGCCATTCGCAAATACCAGAATAATTTACTGACCAGTGCAGAGATCATTCATGAATTGATTGGTATTGGCCGGGAGGTAAGAGAAGCAGATGCAAGAGGTGAACGGTTACACCTGAGTATGGATGAGCTGGCTTTTTATGATGCACTGGGAGTAAACGAAACGGCAAGGGAAGTCATGAAAGATGAAACGCTCCGTGATCTTGCCCGGCTGTTGGTGGAAAGAGTAAAAGCCAATACTTCGATTGACTGGACTATCAGGGAAAGTGTAAGAGCCAACCTGAAAGTGATTGTAAAACGATTGTTACGGGAATATGGCTATCCGCCTGATATTCCGGGAACCAAAGAGTACACCGTATCCGTTGACAGGGTATTATCACAAGCTGAGGTGCTGGCCGATAACTGGGCAGCCTGATTTTTTTTATACTAGTCAAGCCATCCCTTTTCCCATATAATATTTTACAGGTAAATAGAACAGGTTTTCCCAATTAGTTTATCCTCCCCCGTTTTTTCACCCTCCCAATCTCCTCTTTAATACCCTGCTTGCATTTCTTTCTTGCTACAGTTTTACACTTAGAAAATATTCCTGTGAAAAACTGAAAACAGACTTTCACTTTTAAAAATTTTTTGGAGCTGATTAATCAATCAGCTCCTTTTCTTTTGCCAACAAAAAGTTAACGACCCCCTTTTTTCGCCATTCGTCAGGAAATTGTCACCGGTCAGATAATTCGACCCTGAATTAAGAACTACACATTTATTTTTATCCTGCGAATTTATTAGTAGTTATTGCCGCTCACCTGTTTCGACCTGTAACACTATCTGCAGGATTTGCGTCATAACAACGTTCAAAGTATAGCCATGAAATTCAAAACCAACTTAGTATTGGGGGCACTGTTGCTCCTATGCCTGTACAGTAATGCCCAGGCCCCTGCTCCCCGGCAATTACCCGCCAAAAGAACCACACAACCGGTAAAAATTGATGGCCTCTTAAATGACTCGGCCTGGAAAGATGCGGCCATGATGACAGATCTTGTTGAATTTCGTCCCAAGATGGGAGCCAAAGAAAATCATGAGAACCGCACAGAAACTTACCTGATGTATAACGATGAGGGTATCTACTTTGGCGGCTATTGTTATGAACGTACCAAAGACAGTATCGCTACTGAACTGGCCGGCCGGGATGGCTTTGGCACAAATGACTATGTAGGTTTGATATTTGATACCTACTACGATAAGATAAATGGTTTTGAATATTTCGTAACCCCGTTAAATGAGCAATGGGATGCAAAGATGGCTCCCAACAATAACGGCAACAGTGAAGACTTTTCATGGAACGCTGTTTGGCAAAGTGGTGCTGTTATTCATGACAATGGCTGGAGTTTTGAAATGTTCATCCCCTATGCTGCCATACGATTTGGGAAAAAAGAAGTCCAAGACTGGGGATTAAATATTACACGGCGAAGAAGAAAAACAGAACAACAATATACCTGGAACCCAATCGATATAAATGTAAACGGGTTTCTTACGCAGGAAGGAATATGGACAGGTATCACCAATATCAAACCACCGCTGCGCTTACAGTTCTCTCCTTATTTTTCTGTTTATGCCAATCATTTTCCATCAAACCAGCCAGGACAAAAAAACTGGACCAGCCAGGTAAATGGTGGTATGGATGTGAAGTACGGCATCAACCAGGCTTTTACCTTAGATGCCACTTTGATACCTGACTTTGGCCAGGTACAAAGTGATAACCGGGTACTTAATCTTGGTCCTTTTGATATACAGTTTAATGAAAACAGGAACTTCTTTACAGAAGGTACCGAACTGTTTGGAAAAGGAGGATTATTCTACTCCCGCCGGATTGGCGTAGAGCCGGTATATTATGATATTTCACTGGGCACTAATGAAAGAATCTTACAAAATCAACTGGAATCGAAATTGATCAACGCTTCAAAAATTTCAGGTCGTACACAAAAAGGATTGGGAATCGGCGTTTTAAACGCCATTACCAAGCCTCGTTATGCTACAATAGAAGATATAAATACCAAAGAGCAATACAAAAAAGAAGTGGAGCCATTGACCAATTATAATATCCTGGTATTAGACCAGACTATGAAAAACAATTCCAGTGTAACATTGGTGAATACAAATGTCTGGCGGGGTGGCAGTGCTTATGATGCCAATGTTACTGCCGCTTTATTTGATCTGAATGATAAAAAGAATATGTGGAATGTAGGTGGCAAGAGTGCTGTAAGTTCCCGCATCGGTTACATTTCAAACGGAAAAACAGAGACAGGCTACAGCCAGCAATTATATGTCGGAAAAACCAGCGGTCGTTTCAATTTCAATGTGTGGCAGGAATTGACTGATACCCGCTATACGCATCGTGACCTCGGCTATTTTACCAATAATAATTTTTTAGATCATGGATACTGGTTTGGTTACAAGTGGACAGAACCAAAAGGTTTTTACAACAGGATATTCATCAATACCAATTTCCGGTTCAGCAAATTGCTGAAACAAATTGGCCATATTGACCAGCAATACCAGCAGGCCAATATGAACTTCAATATGAACATACAATCAAAAAAACTATGGTGGGTAGGAGCCTTCACCAATTTTATATTTCGTGGCAATGACTTTTATGAGCCAAGAAAAGAGGGCTGGTTTTTCCGTCGTGGATCCAGTCTTGTCCTGGGCGGATGGTTTGAAAGCAACATGGCAAAGAAATATTCTTTCAATACTGAACTATTTACCCGTACTTTTTTCAATTTCTACGATGCCTTCAGTTACGAGATAAGCCTCCGGCAGAATTACCGGTTTAACAACCGGCTCACTGTTTCTCACTATATATATACCAACCCGTTATTTAATAATGTTGGGTTTGTATATGTACCCGGCAGCAATGATATCAACTTTGCAAGGCGCAAAAGAAATACCATTGAGAACATACTGAGTGTCAAATACAGCTTTACCAATAAAATGGGAATTACCTTCAGGGCCAGGCACTACCTGAGCACTGTTGACAATAAAGAGTTTTATTTTCTTCAGCCAGATGGAAAATTAAAAGCTAATCCCACTTTTATCACCGGGGTAAATCAAAATTTTAATTTGTTCAATATTGATATGGTTTATACCTGGCAGTTTGCTCCCGGTAGTTTTATTAATATAGTATGGAAGAATGCAGTAGAAGATTTTGACGGACATATCCAGAGAAGTTATTTCAAAAACTTTGACAGGACGATGAAGGCAGATGATAATAATAATATTTCTTTAAAAGTGATATATTTTCTTGATTATCTCCAATTAAAGAAAAAGAAAAGCTGAATGCAACTTTAAACAGCCGTTTAGAATATAAGCGGCTGTTTAATCCAGGATATTTCCGTATTCCGGCTTCCATTCATATTTCCAGCGGCGATGGCTCCATAAATAATTAGAAGGATCCTTGCGAATGATTCTTTCTACTTCGTTTTTATACATAACAGTAAGCTCCTGTGGCGTAAACTGAGAGGCAGATTCTGTCAGCACCTTACAGTCAAAGTGATAATGCCCTCGTTTTATTCTATTAAACCCGGCTATGATAACTGCTGTATTATTCTTCACAGCTCCCTTAGCAGGGCCTGTAACAAAAGGTGTGGGTCTCCCAAAAAAATTTACCCAGTAGGCATTTGCAGGATTTCCCGGATTCTGATCTGCTGCCAGCGCTAAAACATAACGACCTGAAAAAACCTGGTGCATCTTAGTTCTGAATTCAGTAGCAGAAACCAGCACTGTCCCGTGCTTTTTTCTGAAGTTATAAAATATCCGGTTCAGTATTTTGTTTTTAATGGGCATATAAACACCAACAAACGGAGCAGAAAGCTGTAAGGGATAAAGAATATTTACATACTCCCAGTTAAACTGGTGACAAGCCATCGCATGAATATTACATCCTTTCTGTATTAGTTCATTTATCGGATCAATATCAGCAGAGCTTCTTTTTAAAGCAGTTTTGGCCGATATAGAAATGAACTTAACCGACTCTACAAATGTATCAATCAGGTTATGGTAAAACTGCCTGGCTATTTTCAGCCGCTCTTTTTCTGCTTTTTCCGGGAAAGCAATATTCAGGTTATTCATGACCACATCTCTGCGGTATTTGAACAGATAAAATACAAACACATAAATCACATCAGAGATGAAATACAATACCCTGAAAGGTAACTTAGATATAAGCCAGAGAAACCCATATACAACATAATACATAGCTGGCAAAGATAACCACTATAAAACGATGTTCTGTACCAGGTGACTCTTGCCCGGATAATCTGTATTATAATGCAATCCCCTGCTTTCCTTCCTGAAGCTGGCACCTTTTACAATCAGGTAGCCAACAGTGATCATATTACGAAGCTCAAGCAATTGAGGTGATAAAGAACTGCTTTGATACAACTGTTCTGTTTCTTCCCAAAGCAGGTCAAGACGTCTTGAGGCTCTTTGTAAACGGACGTCATTACGAACAATACCTACATAGTCACTCATTATCAGCTGTAGTTCTTTCAAACTTTGTGTTATCAGAATCATTTCCCTGGGTTCAGTAGTCCCTTCTGCATTCCAGTCTGGTAAAGACTCGTTAAACGATACATCTTTTACTTTCTCCGCTGCATCAATGAAACACCGGTGTGCAAAAACCATTGCTTCAAGCAATGAATTACTGGCTAAACGGTTAGCACCATGCAATCCTGTACTGGCACATTCGCCACAGGCATATAAACTCTTAATAGAACTTCTTCCCCACTCATCTGTTTTTATTCCTCCGCAGCTATAATGAGCCGCCGGAGCAACGGGTATCATATGTTGTGTTATATCAATTCCAATTGACAGGCATTTTTCATAGATATTGGGGAAATGTTCAGTAAATTTTTCTTTAGTGAAATGACGGCAATCCAGCCATACATGCTCCGTACCTGTTCGTTTCATCTCACTATCAATGGCCCTGGCCACAATATCACGGGGTGCCAGGTCTTTTCTGGCATCATACCTTTCCATAAAGGCTTCCCCATTTTTGTTTCTTAATATTCCCCCATCACCCCGAACAGCTTCTGTAATTAAAAAAGCCTGCCCCCTTACCCCGGGTTCATATAAGGCAGTGGGGTGGAACTGAATAAACTCCATGTTCTCAATTCTTCCTTTTGCCCTGTACACCATTGAAACTCCATCCCCGGTTGCAATGGAGGGATTAGTAGTCGTTCTGTAAACCTGTCCATTGCCCCCCGTAGCAAGCAAAGTTATTTTAGACAATATTTTCTCGATCTTGTTCGTCTCCAGGTTTAATACATACACTCCATAACATTCCACATCAGGTGTTGATTTGGTGATCAGGTATCCAAGGTGGTGTTGTGTTATAATATCAATTACAAAGCAATGTTTGATGAATTCGATATTGGCCTGTCTCGCTACAGCATCAAGTAAAGCTCTTTCCATTTCCTTGCCTGTCACATCTTTGTGATGAAGAATACGAAACTCTGAATGTCCTCCTTCTTTTCCTCTTTTGTATTCTCCGTCATCTTCTCTGTCAAACTGAGCGCCCCAGTCAATAATTTCCTGTACTCTTTCCGGCCCTTCCTTCACTACAATTTCCACTACTTTCTCATTGCAAAGTCCGTCGCCGGCAATCAGTGTATCCTCAATATGCTTTGCAAAACTGTCATTCTCCAGGTCATTCACTACTGCAATACCACCCTGTGCATATTTTGTATTGGTTTCATCTGCTGTGGCTTTTGTCATCACCAATACTTTCTTGTCCGGAAATTTACTGGCCATTTTTAAAGCGTAAGTCAGCCCTGCAATGCCCGATCCAATAACTAAAAAATCTGTTTTGTGCATGTGTCAAAATTAATTGGATGACCTGATATAGCGAATTGCCCCTTCAGCAATCAGGAATTGTGCTAACCCGTAAGTGAGCATTATAACAATACCAGCTACCTCAAACGCCTGGTAAAATTTGTTTACAGCAAGAACCGAATCAGAAATAACAAAAAGTAATGCGCCTGTCATCATCCATTTGCCTGCATTCTTATTATTAATGTATAGCATATACATAGCCAGCATAAACATGATACTAATAACAACCCCATAAATACGAACCGGCCATTTCATCTCATTCAAATAGGGCGACAACCAGGTAATAAGTGCTGCATAATAAATAATTATTACGAGCAGTAGCCATATGCTTCTCTTAACTTTTTCTGCTAAACGAACCTTATAAAAGAAAATGATATAAAAAATATGTGCCAGTAAAAAGGAAGATAACCCCAATAAAAAGAAAATATCCCTTTGACCCTGGAACATCAGCAATACATCACCACCCCAGGAAAAGAATAATGCAAGTAATATCCACTTCTGCAGCTTGCTGCTTATGTTACCGGTTTCAATAAAAAAATAAGCCGCTAAAAAAGGAATGATCAATGGCTTGGATAAATACTGAATTATTTCATTCTCCGTTTGTATTCCAACAATATCTGTCACCAAAGCAATAAAAAAGCCAATGATCCATAGTCTTTTTTTCATACTGCAGATTTATGCATCAATCCAGGCGTCACTTTCCTTTAATAAGTTAATTAATTCATCCACCGCCACTTCACTGTTTACATTCCGTTTCACCACTTCCTTTCCTTTATACAAAGTAACTTTCCCCGGGCCACTGCCAACATAACCAAAATCGGCATCAGCCATTTCACCCGGTCCATTCACAATACAACCCATAATGGCAATCTTTATCCCTTTCAGGTGATTGGTAACGGCCCGGATCTTTGCAGTGGTCTCCTGCAGATCAAATAAAGTACGACCACAACTTGGACAACTGATATACTCTGTTTTTGAGATCCTTGTCCTGGTGGCCTGCAGGATACTAAAAGCCGTATTATTAGTAAACTGGTAGATATCTTTTACTTCGAGGTATGTACGACCAGTTGCTTTTACACTTTCCATCTGCGCTTTATTGCTGTAGCCCAGGCAGATTCCATCACCCATCCCTTCCAAAAATAAAGCACCTGTTTCCGTAGCAAAATGTATCAGATGCTCATCAGGAGTTTGCCAGTTGCTGTCTGTAACCAATACAACAGGGTTTTTAATACCTCTGCTTTGCAACTCCATAAACATCCTGCGAACAGACTGCATTGCATTACGATTAGTACTGCTCAGACAGATCACCACTGTCGGGTCTTTGACTATACTATCTAAAAATGTATAATCATTCAAAGGCGTATCATCACTGTAACAATCCTGCATCACAAAATTCAGTTTATCACTTTTTATTTCTGCTTCTGCAAAACCACCGGCTTCAAAAATGGGGAAATACTTTGTTTTATCAACTGCCTGTATCCAGGCGCCGGGATAAACAATTACTTTCAAGGTTCCCGGTAATTCAAAATTCAATAGCTGGCTACCTGTAAAAATATAATCAGCTGCTGCATCACTTATATTCCACTTATCCGTTGCTTCGTTATATGTATACCCTATACTTTGCAGGTGCTGCGGAGTTATTTTCTCTACCTTATGCAGGTCGGCTATTACTACAGGAACATGCCTGCCGCCAATATTATCAATGGGAAATGTTTCTCTCCTTTTATACTCAAAAGGGTTATAAGGCAATTTAGAAAAAGTGGGTACTGAACTGCTTCCTTCAGATGAGTTAGCAAGGTTATACCTTTTCACCAAATCTTTACAAACAGGTATCTCGAATTCAGGATCTTCTGTTAACGATACCCTGATCGTATCGCCAATTCCATCTTCCAATAATGTACCAATACCAACAGCACTCTTTATTCTTCCGTCCTCACCATCACCTGCCTCCGTTACACCTAAATGTAACGGATAACATTCGCCAAATTCATCAGCCATTGTCTTTACCAGCAACCGGTAAGCCTGCACCATCACCTGCGGGTTACTGCTCTTCATACTCAGTACAATATTGTGATAGGCTTCTGCCCTTGCAATCCGTAAAAATTCCATAGCACTTTCCACCATCCCGTTTGCAGTATCACCATAACGGCTCATGATCCGATCACTGAGAGAGCCATGATTTGTACCAATCCGCATAGCTGTTCCATACTCCTTGCATATTTTTACCAGCGGGGTAAACCGTTCCCGGATACGATCTATCTCTTCTGCATACTCCGAATTGGTGTACTCTATCTGTTCAAATTTTTTCTTATCCACATAATTACCAGGATTCACTCTCACTTTTTCTATAATCCTTGCCGCGATTTCTGCAGCATTCGGGGTAAAATGAATATCAGCCACCAGGGGTATTGTATAGCCTCTTTTTCTCAACTCATTTTTTATATTCAGCAGGTTTTCTGCTTCCTTTTTTGAAGGTGCTGTTATACGAACCATCTCTGCTCCTGCTTCAATACAACGTATACTCTGCTCTACCGTGGCAATTGTATCCATGGTATCAGTAGTGGTCATAGTTTGTATCCGTATAGGATTAAAATTACCCAGCAGCAGGTCGCCTATCTTAACTTCCCTTGTTTTAAGACGTTTATATTCAGTAAGTGATTCGCAGTAAAGTTGCATATTGCAAAACTAACAAAGAACCCGCAGCTTGGTTTACCAATCTTTGGCTTGCCCGCCACCCGATTTCGATTTTTCTTTATGAAGCCGCTGGCTCACATCTTTTTCTTTTTGCTCCAGCAGCTTAAGACGCTGCTCTGCTTCTTTGGGGCTCATTTTGGGTTGCTGTTGCTTTTTCTGTTGCTCTTGTTGCTTCTTTTTGGGATTCTCTTTTTCCTCTTTCTTTTTAGGAGGGTTTCTCTTTTTTAATTCCAACAGCGCCTTTTGCAGGTTTTCTCTTGCCTCTTTATCATCAGGATTTTGACGGAGTGCATTTTTGTATGCTTCAATACTTTCTTCCAGTTTTTTTTGCCCGGTAAGTACTACTCCTTTATTGTAATATGATTTTGACTTTAGATCTTTCTCTGTCGTTTTTTCTATCAATACTGAAAACTCTTTTAAGGCTTCTTCCTGTTTTCCCTGCTTCTGCAAACTGTTGGCCAAATTAAATTTTGCTGTGGTATTAGCAGGATTAGCTGCTACCGCCCTGTTATATTCAACTGCCGCCTTTTCAAACTGCTGTTGCTTATAGTACCCATTTCCTTTTTGAATCGCCTTTTCATCATCCTGCGATTTTGCAAGCAGTGTAATTAAAAAAATTACTGTTATCGAAAAGCATTTTTTCATACTACCAGTTTCTTTTTACGTTCCGGAATTAAGTTTTCTGCCAATAACAAAATAAACATGGCCACAGCAAACCATATATAATAAGTTTTAAAATTCATTTGTGAAACATCACCAAATGCTTTTCTCTCTATCTGGGATAATTGGCTCTTAATCGAAGCAATGGCGTCATCACTGTTTTGCAGCCTTATATAAATACCGTTTGTGTACTGAGCAATTTCTTTCAGCCCTTCTTCGTTCAATTTGGATATTATTGTATTACCAGCTTCGTCTCTTTTATTTTGCCCGGTGGCAGGATCAACGATAGATGACCCATCCGGAGAACCGATACCGATCGCATTTATCATCACTCCCTGCGCTGCAAGATCTTTGGCCGTACTTATTGCATCTGCATCATGATCTTCTCCATCAGAAATAAGCACTACCGTCTTAAATCTTTTTTCAGCACTATTAAAAACTCCTGCACTCATTTTCAGTGCATCACTGATAACAGTACCCTGCTGGGGTACAGCATCCGGAGTGGCTGAAGATATAAATAGGCTGGCAGCTCCATGATCAACCGTCAATGGCATTTGCAAATAAGCTTTACCGGCAAACAGTATTAGGGCTATCCTGTCATTCGGCATTTCATTGATCAGTTTATTGACAAATTGCTTGGCTCTTTCCAGTCTGTTGGGTGCCAGGTCAGCAGCCAGCATACTTTTGCTTACATCCAGTGCTATCGCTACATCAATTCCTTTTCTTTCTACCCCATCCGTATCTCCGGGTACCCTGGGATTCATTACTGCTATAATACCTGTTGCAATTGCGAGTATAAGTAATATGAATTTTACAGTGAATCCCTTAGAAGAGAAGTTATCAATCAATAATTTTACCAGCTTCTTATCACCGATCTTATTTAAAGTATTTCCTTTCCAGCGCAGCAAATAAAGAAACAAACCGACAAGTATGGCAATAGCCACAAAAAGCCATACAAACTCATTATATTGAAACTGCCAGTTCATCGGGTCAACTACTCAAAATTCATGCTACAAAACCACCTGTCTGCCCTACACATAGTGGAATTACATTTTCCCTTCAAGGAAGCCAAGTTGTTTCAGAATATCTTTCAGCATTTTTATTCTTACCGTCTGCATGTCATAATCCTTATCAGGTGATTCGATATTTAAAACAAAAAAATATGGGTGATTATTTTCTTCAATCCAGCCTACTATCCAGCCAATAGCATGGCCTTTTTCTGTAAAACCCCAGCCTGTTTTGTAGCCTAACCGGTAGTTTGTATTGCTCTCAAACAACATGGCCCTTTTTACAATCTCCTGGTAAGTCTTGAAAAAAGGCAGTTGATCGAAGTATAATCTCTTTACTAATCCCAATTGCTGGTCTGGGGTTATTTTAAGAGAATTGTTTAGCCAGAAACTGTCAACGGCAGTCTTAATAACTACTTTTTCTGTATCGGTTTTGGCGCCATATTTCAAACTGTCCAGCCAAAGTTGCATGGTATCTTTACCAATGCGCCGCGCCACTTCCTGGTAATAATAAACAGAAGAAACCCTGAATGCTTCATACATGTTCAGATCCTTATTCCAATCAGCTACCCGTCTTTCTACTCCATCCCATTTTATTATCATGCTGTCGCTGCTGATCTTGCCGGTCTGCAAACCAATCAATGAGTTAACAATTTTGAATGTGGAGGCAGGCAGGTAGCTGCTATCACGAAAGCGGCTGAGATTATGCACAGTAAATTTGCCCGAAGCATTATCCATTAAGGCAAAACAACCTTCCACTTTATTGTCATCAAAATATTTCTTCAGGCTTTTATCCTGTTTGACATTATTGGGAGAGCAGGATTGCAGAAATGCTATCAGTAAAAGGAAATAAAAGAATTGTTTCATCTGGGAAATAAAATTTCGGCAAAGGTAGCCATCATTCGGTTCGCTTTAAAATAGCTTTCTGATAACTACCAACTTTGTAACTGTCAACAGACGGGCTGTTCTCTGTCCCATTGCCGGTTGTAATAATGGGTTTTGCTGAAATACTAAAAAATTCTATCATCAGCTGATCATTCTCTACCCAGTAATTGCTGATAATTGTAGAGTTCATTACCGTAAACGCTCCACAAAATTTATCAGCAACCCAAAACTGATCGAGCACAATACCATTGTTCTCGTCTATTATCCAATGCCCTTTAGCGGTATCTTTTGCAATTAATGTGTAAGGCCGGCTATCTTCAGTAGGTAAACCGTAGATAAGATGCCAGGTGTACTTATTTAGACTATCTGCAGGTTGTATTCTTAATTCCATCACTACAGTCTGAGGCTCTTTCACTCCTGTCTTAAACCATTTCAGCTCTCCCTTCCAGTTACCGATCCAATTTTGAGGGAAAGTGCCTGTTTGAGACAAACCGGATAATGAAATCATAATACTGAATACAGCAAAAAAATTCTTCATTCCTTATATTTTACTAAAAATAAAAAGTCCCGGTGATATGCCGGGACCTGAATGAGTTTAGTGATCCTTCACCTTAAAGGTAAATACCATTTTTTAAGCGATAGTGTTTATTACCCTGGCAATCCCTTTTAGTGGCTGCGCAAGAACTGAAAATAAACATAACTACAGCCGCTGTGGCCAGACAAAGCATTAACTTCTTCATACTTTTTTACAAGTTGGGTCAACAAATTAATTAATGGAAATTCCAGAGGAATTGGGCGGGTAGAGTTTATCTCATCGTGTATAGAACGAAAGTAATATGTGAAAATTGTATTTCATAACTTCCGTTGAACTTTTTCCTATTTATTTATGAAAACATACGAAGTAGGTAACTCTATTAGTAGAACCCCGATAAATAGTAATTTTACCTTACTAAAGATTTGTCAAATACAACTCATTGCATTTCATACGGAAATAAATTATTTCAACACACCCACCTCTTTCCCAATCTTCGTAAACGCTGCTATCGCTTTATCGAGGTGATGCTGTTCATGCGCCGCACTTAGCTGCACCCTTATCCTCGCCTGTCCTTTGGCCACCACAGGGAAGAAAAAGCCTATTACATACACACCTTCTTCCAAAAGTTTTGCAGCCATCGTTTGTGCAAGTACTGCATCATATAGCATGATGGGAACAATTGGGTGATCACCGGGTTTGATGTCGAAACCGGCTTCCGTCATTTTATGGCGGAAATATTTAGTGTTATATTCCAGTTTATCTCTCAATTCCGTTGTTTCTGTCAGCATATCCAGCACAGCAATAGAAGCACCAACAATTGAGGGAGCCAATGTATTACTGAATAAATACGGCCTTGATTTCTGGCGTAGCATATCAATGATCTCTTTTCGGCCAGAGGTAAAACCACCGGATGCGCCACCCAATGCTTTACCTAATGTTCCGGTAATAATATCGATCCTTCCCATCACACCCCTGTATTCATGAGTGCCCCGGCCTGTCTTGCCGAGAAACCCCGAGGAGTGGCATTCATCAATCATAATACAGGCATCATATTTTTCAGCCAGATCGACGATCTTATCTAATTGTGCTATGGTGCCATCCATACTAAAAGAGCCATCAGTTACAATGATCCTGCTGCGGCAGCCGGCGGCTTCCCTCAGCTTAGCTTCCAGGTCATTCATATCGTTATGTTCATAGCGGAAACGCTGTGCCTTACACAAACGAACCCCGTCAATAATAGAAGCATGGTTCAGTGCATCTGAGATAATGGCATCCTGTTCATTAAATAAAGGTTCAAACACACCGCCATTGGCATCAAAAGCAGCAGCATATAATATGGTATCCTCCATGCCAAGAAATTGAGAGATTTTTTCTTCCAATTCTTTATGAATATCCTGTGTACCGCAAATAAAGCGGACACTGCTCATTCCATACCCTCTTTTATCAATGGCCTCATGCGCTGCTTTGATCACTTTAGGATGGCTGGAAAGGCCAAGGTAATTATTAGCACAAAAGTTCAGGACCGCTTTACCGCCCACGATTATTTCGGCTCCCTGGGGACTTTCAATAATTCGTTCTGTTTTATACAGACCCGAGGCTTTTATCTCTTCCACCTCTTTAGCAATGCGTTGCACCAATTTTTCGTTCATGCGGCTTGATTTATGGGCAAATATAAGAATTGGGCCTGTTGAGCGTCTTATAGAACAACTTCACATGAATATGCGATTGTCAGCCGGAAAAAGAAATTTTAGGTTTGCGGTAACATTTTGAAAATTACTTTCGTCAAATAGCCTAAACCAACACCATGAAGCGGAAAAATTATCTTTTATTCAGCCTGCTGACTGTCCTTCTTACGGCAGCACTGGTTATCCTGAGCTCTTCCTCTTCGACGGAAAAGGCCCCCAAACAGGCTGTCCCAACTTGCTGTAAAAAAACAAAGGTGAACTGCCCAGAGACCAAAAAAGATATTCCGGCTGATCTTATGCTGGAAAGTCTTTCCCGGCAGTTTATCAGCATTTCCTCCTTCTAAATATTGATTTTCAACCGATAACAGGTGGCCGGTTAAGCATTTCCCGAAAGTTTTGTCAATTGTTGTAACATTTTGTTCCCTGAACCGTATTATTTAACAAGCAGGTTCCGTTGACTATTTTTGCCTGCACTATCGGCTGTTTATGACTGAACGAGAATACAATGAATGTGTGAATACGTATGCAGATAATGTGTACCGCTTCATCCTGAAAAATCTTCGCCATGAAGAAGATGCCCGGGATGTGGTGCAAACTGCCTTTGAAAAAATGTGGCGCAACCGGGATGAGGTAGATGCACAGAAAAGCAAATCTTATCTTTTTACGGTAGCATACCACCAGATGATCGATCATATTCGAAAAGTAAAACGGATACAATTGCGGGAAGAGTTCAGTGCTGAAGCAAGAGTGGAGAACCGTCCGGCCAATAACCTGAAAAAGATACTTGACGAGGCCCTGAACAGGCTGAGCGAAACGCAACGATCACTGGTTTTGCTGAAAGACTATGAAGGATATAGTTATGAAGAAATAGGCCAGATCATGAACCTGAACCCCAGCCAGGTAAAAGTGTACCTGCACCGGGCAAGGGTTCAGCTGAAAGAATATTTAGTGAAAATGGAAAACGTAATCTGATCAATGAATATCAACCGCCATAATTACGAAGAGTATTTTATCCTGTACATGGATAATGAACTGGGTAGTGAGGAGCGCCGTATGGTGGAAGAATTTGTGCAGCTTCACCCTGACCTGAAAGAAGAACTGGAGATTTTACAACAATTCAAATTAACTCCCGATACTAATATTGTTTTTGCAGGAAAAGATGAACTATTGAAAGGGGAAGAAGCATCTTCTGTTACCCTTTCTAATTATGAAGAATGGCTGATGCTGTATACCGATAATGAACTGGATGCTGAACAAAAAGAAATTGTTGAACAATTTGCTGCAAAAAATCCCATCGTTCAACAAGAACTGACTTTGCTGTTGCAAACCCGGCTGCAACCTGAACGGGTTGTATTTACCAATAAAGAATCTTTATACAGAAGAGAAGAGAAAGTGCGGGCACTTCCCATCCGCTGGTGGAGAGCTGCAGCTGCTATATTGCTCATTGGTTCAGGCATTACCACAGCTATTATTGTAAACAATAAGAAGTCGCCAGGCACCTCCATTGAAGTGGCCGGGCTTACCAATGAAAAACAAAAAACTACACCTGTTGAAACTGTTCAGCCAAAAAACGATGCAGTTGCTACCACAAAAGTTCAAAATGAACCTGCCGGCAGTCCTGCAACAAAAAACAGGCAACAGGATAATAATGCCCCCGTATACAAACAGGTAAATAATCCTGTGGCAGTAACGGATAATAATACTATTATTAAAAATGATGCTCCGGAAAAAAATAATGCCCCTGTAATTGCAGATAACAGTCCTTCTAACAATCTCCCTAAACCGGAGAATAATCCTTATGTAAATAATAATACATCAACTGACGTTGCTGCTAATACAAAAACGGATATCCCGGAAAAAAACAATAAATCAACTTCATTAACAGATCGTGTTGTAACATCTCCATCTGCTCAACCGTCAGACAAGAGAACTGCTTCAGTAAATGAATCAGATCTAAACCAGGGTGATGGCAAGAAAAACAAACTCCGTGGACTTTTCCGGAAAGTAACACGGACCTTTGAAAAAAGAACTAATATTGACCCGACCGACGATGATGACCGGTTATTAGTGGGCGGGTTAGCCATCAGGCTGAAATAACCTAATTACAAATTTTTAAAAAGAAAGAATATGAAAAGGATTTTTACCCTATGTGCAGCGCTATGTATAGCCGCAATCAGTTTTTCCCAGACAGACACTACTGCTAATCCCAAACCGGCTCCGCAGGATGACACCATCCGTATCGGTGGCATGGTTATTATCCGTAAGGCCGGCAGCAAAGACAAAGAGGTAATCCGTGACCGGGAATACAAAATGCGGAACCGCCGTGGCGACAAGCCTTCTAATCTGAGCACCAACTGGTGGATACTCGATCTTGGTTTTTCCAATTACGTTGATAATTCCAATTACACCACAGCGGCATTAAGTGGTTTTGTAGCACCGGGCATTGGTGAAGACCAGTTGAAGCTGAGGGCCGGTAAGTCAAGAAATGTAAACCTCTGGTTCTTTATGCAACGATTGAATATAGTCAAACATGTACTGAACCTGAAGTATGGTATGGGACTGGAGCTAAACAATTATCATTTTGAAACAAATAATATTGTTTTCACCAAGAACCCCACCAATATTTCGCTGGGTAGCACTGATTTCAAAAAAGTAAAACTGGCTGCCGATTACCTGACAGTGCCCATGATGCTGAACATCAATTTTACGCCTAAAAGAAAAAACGGATTTGGTATCAGTGGCGGTGTAAGCGCCGGGTATTTATATTCTGCCCGTTACAAAACAAAAGAAGATGGTGATATTGAAAAAGTGAAAAGTGATTTTGACCTGGAACGTTTTAAACTATCCTATATCGGGGAATTATCACTCGGACCTGTAAAACTTTACGGCAGCTATGCGATGAAGAATATGTGGGAAAAAGGATTGGATATGACTCCGTATACACTGGGCTTCCGGTTTAGCAACTGGTAAATAAACAGTTTCTCATATTCATACATGAAACCGGTCCTGTTTTCAGGACTGGTTTTTTATTGTAAAAAGGAAAGATTACAGGGAAAAAATCCCCGTATCTTTTCTAAACACTCCGTTAAAACATATCCACACTTAATAATAAAATTTTATGGCATTGCGTTTGAGTGATTGGACGGACACTTTTACGAATAATGCCATGAATAAATGCGGCTCCCACCTTAGCTGCAGATTAGATCTGGCCTTACCGAAAACACTACATGGACATGAAAAACTTCTTCATTCTTACTACTGTTTTTTTAGGGAGCAGTTTGCTGGCTTCGGATTTTCATGCCAAAAAAAGGGCCACCCTCAACAAACGCTTTGATGGCAGCACAGCTTCCAAAGGTCCCGTAGGGAATATTTCCATTATAATAGACAAATCTGACTACGAACTGAATGTATATGATGATAAAGGCTGGTATGCCACCTACCCTGTAGTGTTTGGCAACAGCAGCCTGGCCGATAAAAAAATGGAAGGCGATAAGAACACACCCGAGGGAACTTTCCGCATAACCAGCAAGCGGGTACATGAAAAATGGAGCCGCTTCCTCGCCATTGATTATCCCACCGCCGCTGACAGGGAGAAGTTCAACCAGCGCAAACAGAGAGGAGAGATTCCTGCCAATGCCCGTATTGGCGGGGGCATAGGCATTCACGGTACATGGCCGCATGAAGATTTTATGATAGACAGGTATAAGAACTGGACCCTTGGCTGTATCTCAATGAAAAATGAAGATGTAAAAGAATTATACGGATTTACGGATTCCGGCACCACCGTTACCATCAGAAAATAAATAGAATACCTGTTATTGCCCGTTGAGGAATTTTCCCACTTCTGTCTGCCATTTCACAGGGTCATGTTGCAGCAACGATTCATGACCGGCATTTTCATACCCGACCAGTTTTTTTTGGTTCGAAAAGATCGAGGTGTACACTTCATCAATTTCACTTTTTAAAACATAACTGTCTTTAGCTCCATACTGCACCAGTGCCGGACAGCTTATGGCTTTTGCATATCTCTTTGTCCGGTGTTTATATCCATTAAATCCTCTTTCTATTCCTATCCAGCCGGTAACTAAAAAAGCAAAAGGCTGTTGCGGAAACCCAAGTACTCTTGCTCTTGCTTTCAGGTGAGATTGCAGGGAAGAAAAGGGAAGTTCAAGTATCACTCCTGCTGGTTGTATGGGATAATCATGTAACGCTTTTGCAATAACAACCGCACCCATGGAAATACCCCATAGAAAAATTCTTTTTTCTCCTTTTGCTTTTATATAGTCATACGCCAGCTTTACTTCCTCGGTTTCCCTGACTCCCATGGTGGTGGTGACACCATCACTTTTTCCATGTGCCCGCAAGTCGATCAGCATAATATTATATCCCTGGTAGCGGAATTCATTGGCCTCCGACAATAGTTGGCCTTTATTGGACATTACTCCATGAAAAAGTAACACTGTTCCTTTTGCTACAGAATCAGTCCTGGCATACCATGCTTTTATTGAAATACCATTAGCTGTAGTCAAGTCTACCGTATCGTATACAAATGCCGGTTGCTCTGTAAGCTGTGACTTAGGCAGCTTAGGCCCGGTAAAGAGTTTCCATGTTTTTGTAAAAATATTTCCGGAAGGAGAACTATTGTAGAGTGAGGGGTCGTTATAAAAATGGGTGAGCCGGTACGCATAAAAAGCAGCGCTTATATTAATCAGGATAAACTGAACAAGAATAACCCAGAAAATCCAACGAAGTAAAGAAGGCATTTTTCGCCTGGTCTTTTTTTCTTCCATAAGATATTATTCAACCACGCCGTGGTTATCGCCAAAAGTAATTTTTACAATGCATACAAGCTACTATTTGGCAGTTTTTTCTGACTAACCTGTGAATAATATTCTTATTATAAAAAATAAGAGATGCTGTTTTGTGCTTTTCTTTGCACTGCTTTTGCCTCACTAACGAACCCCGAAAAACCTTTTAAAGCAGCCCATCCGTGCTGCTTTAATTATCTCAGATCTTCCCTTTTTTTATTTCTTCCACTACTCCGGGATCAAGTAATGTAGTAGTATCTCCGAGATTTTCTGTTTCTCCTTCGGCGATCTTTCTTAGGATACGCCGCATAATTTTTCCGCTTCTTGTTTTAGGAAGTCCTGGTACAAATTGTATCTTATCCGGTTTGGCAATAGGCCCAATGACACGGGTAACAGTTTGCAGGATATCCTGGCGGGTCATATTTTCATCTCCATGCATATGCTCATAGATAACAAAGGCATAAACCCCTTGTCCTTTTATATCATGCGGATAACCTACTACAGCACTTTCCACCACACCGGCATGCATATTAATAGCATTCTCTACTTCGGCAGTACCAAGCCGGTGACCACTTACATTTAATACATCATCTACCCGGCCGGTAATGCGATAATTACCTTTTTCATCTTTCAATGCACCGTCACCGGTGAAATATAAATTCTCATACGTAGCAAAATAATTAGTACGGCAGCGTTCATGATCACCATAGGTGGTTCTTAATATACCGGGCCAAGGTGCTTTGATACACAAATTCCCCTTTTGCAGACCCTGCTCATCTTTTTCTGTTACTTCTTTCCCGTTTTCATCTACCAGCAATGGCTGCACACCCGGCATAGGTAAAGTAGCCCAGCTTGGTTTGGCCGGAGTTATCCCTGCCATATTTGATATCAGGCAGGCACCTGTTTCCGTTTGCCACCAGGTATCCACTACCGGGCATTTCTTTTTTCCAATATTATCATTATACCAATGCCATGCCTCTTCATTTATAGGCTCACCAACTGTACCGAGTATTTTTAAAGAAGACAGGTCTTTTCCCCTGAGCGGTTCCAGGCCAAAGCCCATGAGACTACGGATAGCTGTTGGTGCCGTATAGAGAATATTGACCTTGTGCCTGTCAACAATATCCCAGAAACGTCCGGCATCAGGCCAGGTAGGGATACCTTCAAACATTACTGAAGTAGCACCAGCACTTAACGGACCATACAAAATATAACTATGGCCTGTAATCCAACCAATATCTGCCGTGCAGAAATGAATATCACCAGGTTTATACTGAAATACATTGACAAAAGTGTAATTCGTCCAGAGCATATAACCTGCGCAACTGTGTACTACCCCTTTGGGCTTACCTGTGCTGCCGGAAGTATATAAAATGAATAAGGGATCCTCTGCATCCATTTCCTCTGCCGGGAAGGACGCCTTCCCTTCTTTTTCTACCTGGGCTTCTGCATGCTCCATTTCATCCTCCCACCATACATCTCTGCCTTTGATCATAGAAACAGGAGTTCTTGTTCTCGTATAAACAATTACCTTTTTTACTGTTCTATTTCCGATCAAAGCATCATCGATCACACTTTTCAGAGGAATATCTTTATTGCCCCGGTACGCCCCATCACAGGTAACAATATACTCTGCATTGGCATCATATAACCTGTCAGCAATGCTTTGTGCAGAGAACCCTCCAAAGATGACACTATGGATAGCACCAATTCTTGCACAACCCAGCACTGCATAAGCCAGTTCGGGCACCATCCCCATATAGATACAAACTCTGTCACCCTTTTTTACACCATTATTCTTTAACACTTGTGCAAACTGGCAAACCCTTTTATGCAACCGGTTATATGTTACCACCCTCACCCTATCCTCCGGGTTATTAGGTTCCCAGATGATGGCAGGTTTATCACCTAATGCGGAGAGGTGACGGTCAATGCAATTTTCTGTGATATTCAGTTTAGCCCCTTTGAACCATTCTACTTTTGGCTCTTTAAAATTCCACTCCAATACTTTATCCCATTTCTTTTTCCATTGAAAATGATCTGCAACTGAGGACCAGAACCCTTCGGGATCCTCTATACTTTTTTCGTACGCTTCGTGATACTGTTCTAATGATTTTATCTGGTAGGGATATGACATGACCGGCAAGTATTTAAATAATATTACTGCTAATGCGGGATAAATTTACAGAATGACGGGCAAATCAGGACGAATCACCGGGAACGATTCCGGTTAAATTGTTTCTTACATTTTTTATTAATACTTATCTTACCCGGATGAAACCAACGACGATCCGGAGTGTCATCGCTGCCTCTTCTGTAGGAACCATGATTGAATGGTACGATTTCTACATCTTTGGTATGCTTGCCAAAACGATTTCTACTCAATTCTTTCCGGAAGGAAATGCCACAGCAGCTTTGCTTAGTACACTGGCGATCTTTGCAGCAGGATTTATTGTTCGCCCTTTTGGCGCTTTGGTATTTGGCAGACTCGGCGACCTGATCGGCAGAAAGTATACCTTTCTTCTTACTCTTGTTTTAATGGGTGGTTCTACTTTTTTAATCGGATTGGTTCCCGGCTATAAAACAATTGGTATAGCAGCTCCTTTACTGGTATTGTTACTAAGATTAATCCAGGGTCTTGCTCTTGGCGGCGAATATGGCGGTGCCGCTACTTATGTAGCAGAGCATGCCCCGGCAAACAAAAGAGGTTTTTATACCAGTTGGATACAAACAACAGCTACACTGGGATTATTTGTAGCGCTGGGGGTTATCATGCTGGTGAAACTGAATATGCCTGACTCATCATTCAATGCAGAATGGGGTGGATGGCGCTACCCATTCTGGATATCTATATTACTGGTGGCAGTTTCCGTCTATATCCGGTTAAAAATGTCAGAGTCTCCGCTATTTTCTAAATTAAAAGAGGAAGGAAAGACATCAGTTAATCCATTAAAAGAAAGTTTTAGCCATAAAGCCAATTTCAAAATGGTATTGATGGCTTTGTTTGGTGCAGTGATGGGACAGGGAGTAGTTTGGTATACCGGGCAGTTCTATGCACAGAATTTTTTAGAAACAAAATGCAATATTGAATTTGAACAAAGCCGGACCATCATGCTTTGGGCTATTGCTTTTGCTACGCCTTTCTTTGTATTCTGGGGCTGGCTGAGTGACAAGATCGGGAGGAAATGGATTATGATGGCGGGGATGGCGTTAGCGATATTTACTTACCGTCCAATTTTCAATATTTTTCTGGACGACACAAAACCTGGTCCACCCGCAAGTGGATTGGTCAGCGCAACGCCAATCATTTTCGGACCTTCCAAAAAGGAGATCATGAAGAATGGTGATAGCCTGATTACATACATCCATCGCAATATCAAACATCGTAGTCTGACGTTTGATCAGATGTGGACCGACACCATTTTTGCAAAACCCATGAAGGCTATGCCGGATGAAAAGAGTTCAGCTATAGATGGCATGGTATTTTCCAGAATGAGCCAAATAAAAGACATCAATATTAGGCTTGACCGGAGTTTATATTGGAAATTCATTGGACTTGTCTTCCTTTTGATCTTATATGTAACCATGGTCTATGGACCTATAGCAGCATTTCTGGTGGAAATGTTCCCCACTAAGATCCGTTATACTTCCATGAGCCTTCCTTATCATATCGGCAATGGTGTATTTGGAGGACTGGTTCCCTTTATTGGATTATTACTTACCACTTCCTTTCCTTCTGATCCTTTAGTGGGATTGTGGTACCCGATTGGTGTGGCAGCACTATGCCTGCTAATTGGTACAGTATACCTGAGAAATAAAATTGATGAAAACGTAGAAGATTAAAACTATTTGTATGAACAGTATAAAAAGAGCACTGGGAATTGTCTGGCTGATACTGGCCCCCGCTGTTATTTATTTCCTGGTGGACAGGGCCATTGTTCATATTGATCCTGCTGGCAAAAAGGATATTAATAACCCGGTGATCTGGATCATTATCATTGGCATTTTCACACCCATTGCTATAGGGCTGATGATCTTTGGCTGGTATGCTATTAAAGGAGAATATGATCACCTGCCCGAATCATCAGAAGAACTCTCCTGAGCTACTTTATTATATTTTATACTCTTCAGCACAAGCAATCCCCCGGCGGCAGCCAGGAATGAAGCACAGAGTATAGCAATCTTTGAGTTCACGACTGTTGCTTCATCAGTAAAGGCCAGTAGTGTAATAAATATGGACATAGTAAAACCGATACCCGCCAGCATGCCGGCGCCAGTAATCTGTTTCCAGGAAACTGAATGCGGCAGATGACCGATTTTTGTTTTAACAGCCAGCCATGCAAAACTGATAATACCAAGTGGTTTCCCAATAACAAGCCCCGTCATAATGCCCAGGCTGTTCAAAGAAAGCAGGGTATTATAAAAACCTGGTGAAAGTTTTATACCTGTATTTGCCAGTGCGAATAACGGTACAATAATAAAGGCAACCGGGTAATGCAGATGATGCTGTAACTTATAAGAAGGCGAATCTTCTCCACCTTTACCAAAAGGTATGGCAAATGCCAGTAACACTCCGCTGATAGTAGCATGTACACCCGACTGCAGCATAAAATACCACATGACAATACCTGGGAGCAAAAATAAAAATAGGTTTTTCACTCCTGCTTTACCCATTATAAACAGTCCCGCAAAAATACCAAAGGCAAGAAGCAGGTTAACAAAAGAGACATCATCTGTATAAAAGATAGCGATAATAATAATTGCTCCCAGGTCATCTATTATAGCGAGAGCTGTGAGAAATATTTTTAATGCTACCGGCACTGATTTACCGGCCAGCGAAAGTATACCCAAAGCAAATGCAATATCAGTTGCCATAGGAATACCAAATCCGGAAGCCGTAGCAGTACCCATATTGAAGATTGCATGAACGATGGCCGGTACCAGCATTCCGCCAACCGCAGCGAATACCGGTAACACTGCATTTTTGAACCCGGATAATTCACCAACATAAATTTCTCTTTCTATTTCCAGCCCTACCAACAGAAAGAAGACAGCCATTAAGGCGTCATTGATCCAGTGAACAACACTGAGTCCGCCAATTTTAGTATGCCAGAATTGCCCATAGCTTTCTCCCCAGGAAGAATTGGCAATAAAAATTGAGAGCAATGTGCATACAATTAAAATAATACCAGACGCCTTTTCACTGTTAAAAAACTCGGTGAAAAGACGACTTACATATGACTGGGCACCTCTCATTCCTTTATATAAAGTACAATATACACAGTAATTACTTTGATTTTACCACCTTTATCTATACCATAAGTACTCATTATAACAGGATAACCTGTTATCTGTAAACAGGTTATAAAATTTTACAATTTTTAAACAATCTGAACTTGTCATTGTTATTGTAGTTAATAATTTTGCGCCTGCAATGAGAAAAATAGCAGTCATATTATTCCTTGTATTTGCTGCCGTGCAGGTGGCACCTGCTGTTTGTTCGTTTTTCTCACCCGCCACCAGTGTATTTATGGTAGATGAGGAAAAGGGGGAAGACAAAAACGAATCTGAAAAAAAGTCAAAAAAGGATTATGCTGCATTTGCCAGCTATACAACTGAATTTTCTCACAAATTAAATACGGCTTTCCTTCTGGCAGAAAAAATACAGCCCTCCCCCTGTCTTGAAAAGCTTACACCTCCCCCCAATTTTTGTTAATCATCACTGCTTCCTGTGTATTTAAACGATTATGCCCTGCATAATCCTTTATTCCTGTTACTGATTAATAAAAAATCTCTTATGCCGACTGTTAATAGCCCGGTTCGCAGGATATTAAACCTGCTTAAACTGGAACAAAACGAAATCACTGCTATCTATTTCTATGCCATCCTGAATGGACTTATCCAGCTTTCACTTCCCGTGGGTGTGCAAGCTATCATCGGGTATGTACTTGGCGCCTCCATGCGGGCTTCGCTGGTGGTACTCATTATCCTTGTTGTATTGGGTGTATTGATTGCAGGTATCATGCAGATCAACCAGATGAAAATTATTGAGAAGATCCAGCAAAAATTGTTCGTCCGTTACTCCTTTGCCTTTGCGGAGCATATACCCAGCCTGGATTTAAAAAAGAATGATTCCATTTACCTGCCTGAACTGGTGAACCGTTTTTTTGATGTGCCACTACTGCAAAAGAGCTTATCGAAAATCCTGCTGGAAATTCCTACTGCTGTTATCCAGATATTATTTGGCCTTTTGTTACTGTCTTTTTATCACCCTGCGTTCATCCTGTTCGGGGTTATTCTTGTTACCATTCTGTTCCTGATCCTTAAGTATACCGGGGGAAAAGGATTAGAAACAAGCCTTCAGAAAAGTAAGCATAAGTACAAGGTGGCCGCATGGCTGGAAGAAACAGCAAGGGTTATCAAATCCATTAAACTGGGAAAAAGCAATGATCTCCACCTGCAAAAAGCAGATACGGAGATCAGCAATTACCTGGTAGCCCGCAACAATCACTTTAAAGTTCTGCTGTTCCAGTTTAATGTACTGGTGATCTTTAAAACAGTTATCACAGCTGCAATGCTGATAGTTGGAACCTTACTGATGGTAAACCAGCAATTAACCGTTGGGCAGTTCATTGCTGCTGAAATTGTAATACTGCTGGTGTTAAACTCAGTTGAAAAACTGATCATCAACCTTGGCAGTGTATACGATACGCTGACTGCTGTAGAAAAAGCTTCTGAGATCACAGACCGGCCGGTAGAAAAAGGAGGAACTGTTAACCTGCAGGCGGAGAATAAGGGAGTGAAGTTTGAAATGAAGGATGTCAGCTTCAGTTATAACGATGAAACAGATATTCTGAGAAACATATCACTTACCATTCTTCCCAATGAAAAAATCTGTATACAGGGAAAAGACAGTTCCGGTAAATCAACCCTGCTTAAACTCATGACAGGCTCCTACACTGATTTTAGGGGGTCCATTATGATTGATGATGTTCCGATAGGTAATTATAACCTTGACTCATTGCGGGCACAAACCGGTGTATTGTTAAACCAGCAAGACATCTTCCAGGGAACATTATGGGAAAATATTTCCTTAGGCAATCCTGCCATAAGCATGGAAGCCGTGAAAGAATATGCTGCCAAAGCCGGGCTGAATGATTTTGTGGCTACTCTGAAATACGGTTATGATACCCAGCTGGACCCAACCGGTAAGCGGTTACCCCGAAATGTGGTGCACCGTATCCTGCTGGTACGGGCACTGGTAAATAAACCGAGATTATTGCTTCTCGAAGAGCCCTGGATGAATTTCAGCAACGGTCATCGAAAACAAATTGTACAACTGCTGAACGAATTAGAAAATACAACATTGGTGGTGGTAACAAATGATGAGGAGTTTGCCCGGCACTGCAGCAGGGTCATAATGATTAATGAAAATGGAAGCATCAACAACTAAAAACAACAACATGAACAAGCTAAAATCATATTCCCTGATTTATCAGTACAACAAAAAGAGTAAGGTGAGGTTATGGTTTTATATCTGCCTTGCTGTGTTTATCATCTTTCTTTTTCTCCCATGGACACAAAACATCCGGGCAAGGGGTGCCGTAACTACCCTGTATCAGGACCAGCGGCCGCAACAGGTAAACACCATTATCGGTGGCCGGGTGATGAAATGGTTTATCAAAGAAGGAGATTATGTAAATGCCGGTGATACACTGGTTCAGTTATCAGAGGTAAAGACAGACTATCTTGATCCCGACCTGCTGCAACGAACGCAGGAACAATTAGCTGGTAAACAATTATCTGTCGAGTATTATAAAGATAAAGTTGGGGTAACCGGTCAGCAAATCAATGCCATCAACAATGGTTTACAGTTGAAGCTGAGCCAGCTAATGAATAAACTAAATCAGCTACAGTTAAAAGTTCAGGCCGACAGCGCAGAAGCTGCTGCCGCCCTGAATGATTTCAACATTGCTACTATACAATTTAGCCGGCAAAAAGCCATGTATGACAGTGGCCTGGTTTCATTGACACAATTAGAACAACGGAACCAGGTTTATCAAAATGCATTGGCCAAAAAAATCAGTGCGGAAAATAAACTGGCCAATAGCAAGCAGGATTTAACAATAACAAGAATTGAAATGAATGCCCAGCAACAGGAAAACATTGAAAAAGTAACAAAGGCACAAGGAGAGCAATTTCAATCACTCACCCAAATTGCCAGCGGCCAGGCTGATATTGCAAAACTGGAAAACCAGTTTGCCAGCTACTCTATCCGCAATGGCATGTACTACGTAATTGCGACACAAAGCGGGCAGGTGGTAAAGGCACAAAAAGCAGGCATCGGCGAGTTTGTAAAAGAGGGTGATATGATTGCAGAGATTGTACCCGATAAAATACAATATGCAGTAGAGTTATTTGTACGGCCGTTGGATTTGCCACTGCTGGCTTCAGGGCAAAAAGTCCGTTTCATGTTTGATGGTTTTCCGGCCATTGTATTCAGTGGCTGGCCGGATGCTTCTTCCGGAACTTTTGGCGGCGAAATAGTAGCCATTGAAAGCAATGTAAGTGTGAACGGAAAATTCAGGGTACTGGTGAAAGAAGACCCAAAAGACAAACCCTGGCCCAAACAATTAAAAATAGGTGCCGGCGCCCAGGGCATCGCCTTGTTGAAAGATGTGCCGGTATGGTATGAGTTGTGGCGGAATATCAATGGCTTTCCGCCTGACTATTACAAACTATCTGCTGATATGAAACAAAAAAACAAAAATTAAAATGATAAGATATTTGGTAACAGTTTACCTGGTAATGGCTTCATTCAGCCTTTCCGGGCAGGATAGTGTAAAAACATTATCAGCCAGCCAGGTTATGCAGTTAGTAAAGCAATACCACCCGGTGGCAAAACAAGCAGCTATACTTATTGAAAAAGCTAAAGCAGATATTACAATTGCAAGAGGGGGTTTTGATCCGTTATTCTATAACAGCAATGCCCAGAAAACCTTTGATGGTACAGACTATTATCAATACAACCGGCCGGAATTATCTGTGCCTACCTGGTTTGGTATTGAAGTGGTTGCAGGTCTGGAAAACCTGAGCGGCAGCAGGACAGATCCTACTGAAACAATTGGTGAGACCAGTTATTTTGGCGTAAGTGTTCCCCTTGCCAAAAACCTGCTGATAGATAAGCGAAGAGCTGTCTTGCAAACGGCAAAAATATTCAGACAGGCATCAGAAGTGGAGAGAAAAAATATAATCAATAACCTGCTGCTGGATGCCATGAAGAGTTATTGGTACTGGATGCAGCATTACCAGGTATATAAAATTTTGAATGATGCAGTGCAAATAAATGAGAAACGCTTTGAATTGGTTAAGACAGGTTTCCGCTTAGGTGATCGACCTGCCATCGATACGACCGAAGCACTAACCCAACTACAGAATTTCCAGGTAATGCGGGAAAATGCCTGGATGCAGTTTCAAAATGCCGGGCTGGAGTTATCGGTGTTCCTTTGGACAACAGATGACAAGTCGTTTGTACTGCCCGCTGATGTTGTTCCCGCTGATGAAGATAAATTATTAACCATTACAAGCGCAGACCTTCCCGTTTTAAATGAGTTGCTGGAAGCTACAGTAAAAAATCACCCTGAATTGTTAATGTATAATTTTAAACTGGATGCCCTAAATGTGGAAAAAAAGCTAAAGTTTCAGCAATTATTACCAACGTTAAATTTTCGCTACAACCAACTGGGTAAAGGATATGATGTACTAAAAACAGCCACCGGCCCTTTGTTTGAAAATAATTATCAGTACGGCCTTAGTTTCGGTATACCTCTCCGTCTTTCAGAAGGCCGGGGTGAGTATCGGAAAGCAAAACTGAAAATAGCAGAAACAAAACTTGATCAAAACCTGAAGCAATTGCAGGTTCAAACCAAAGTAAAAAGTTACTTCAATGAACTTGTGGCATTGAAAAACCAGTTAGCAGTTCAGGAGAAAGCTTACAGAAACTACCTTGCCTTGCAGCGGGCCGAAGAAACAAGGTTCCAGGTTGGTGAAAGTTCTTTATTCCTGGTCAATACCAGGGAAAACAAGGCGCTGGAAGCATTGCAAAAACTACAAGGGCTTAGAACAAAATACCTGGTCACTGTTAATGCATTACAGTGGGCAGCAGGTTTATTAGTAAATTAGAATAAATATCATACAATGGATTACCAGCTCATCATTTCTCTGGTTACATTAATTGCTCTTGAAGTAGTACTGGGCATTGATAACATTATTTTCATCTCCATCCTTGCCGGCAAGCTTCCCCCTGAACAACAGCGCAAGGCCCGGAACATGGGTATTTTGCTGGCCATGATCATGCGGCTGGCACTTCTGGCAGCCATTTCGGTTATTATGAAGCTGGATAATGACCTGTTTACCCTCGTTAATATTCCCTTTAGCGGTAAGGATCTGATACTGATATTGGGTGGCCTTTTCCTGATCTACAAAAGCACCAGAGAGATCTATCACAAAATGGAAGGTGAGCATGAAGACAAAGAAAAAAAAGTGGGTAAAGCAAGTTTTGCCAATATTATCGGGCAAATTCTTTTACTCGATATAGTATTCTCCGTTGATTCTATAATCACAGCAGTCGGGCTGGTTGATGAGATTTGGGTAATGTACACAGCTGTGGTAATTACTGTAATTATTATGCTGATCGCTGCCGGCCCCATCAGTAGCTTTGTCAACCGCCACCCTGCTTTTAAAATACTTGCCCTTAGTTTCCTGTTGCTAATCGGCTTTACACTCCTGGTAGAAGGATTTGATGTTCATGTGCCCAAAGGTTATGTATATTTTGCAATGGCCTTTGCATTACTGGTAGATATTATACAAATGAAAGTGGCAGGAAAGAAATCAAACCCTGTAAAACTAAATGAACATTACAGTAGGGGAAAAGATCAGCAGCCTGCTGTTCATGAAGAACGATAGGCTACCGGATGATAATTCTTGACATGCTGCCCCAAAAAAATCCGGGCATAAATTCGCAGTACAGCGAACTCCATGAAAACAAAACTCAGTGCAATAAAACTGATCAGGAGAATTTCTTGCTTGTGAATATGACTAAATAACAGGTCGATGCCGATAAATGTTGGCGTAAATGGGAACCCAATGAGACCAAGACAGGAAATCAGGAAGATAAAACCTAATACCGGATGTTCATAAGAATGTCCGTGAAAACGATTAAGATCAATATTATTTTCAACGTATTTAATTCTCCTGAGGCAAATATATCCAATAGCAGAAGTAATAACAGAGCCGCTAAGGTATATCAGCATATAGTTGTGCCCGAAGTCCTCATGAAACAGCGTTATTGAAAGAGCAATAAAGAGTTGGGAGGCTATTATAAATAACCAGGCCCTGATAGCATTTTCCCTTTCAGTAAAAGCCTTTAGTATCAGTAATAGACCCATAAAAGAAAAGATTACGGGTAAATATGCATACAAACCCGCGGGTATCACAGAAGGATATAAATCAAAGTACACACCAGTAATAAAAACTATAAGTAAAATGATAATAGCTGCTCTGCCTGTTAGAAAATCCAGCCTGTTACCCATCCATTTAAACGGGCTCCACAGGAAATGAAACATAAATCCATCAAGATTCCATTCTTTTACCGACAGGATATACAATGAATTCTTTAATCTTCCTGTAAAAGAATTTGTTTGCTTTTGTTCTTTTGGCTTATAGTTAAAGACCATTTCATGTATCTGGTAACTTAGCACAGATGGCGAAACCAGTAGCTGATACGTTCTTAAAAAGGCGTTACCGGCAAAATGAATCAATGCCAGAATATGAAGACCCAATGCCACTTCAACAAACATCAGCCCGATCTGTGCGATGGAGGAATAAGCTATCTGTGTTTTAACAGTAGACTGTACTCTTGCAATGCTGGCTGCAACAATGCTCGTCAACAACCCGGCTGCAATGATGAGCACTTTTACAAATAATAAACTTTCCCAATAGGGATAGGTGCGTAATAATAGAAATACACCAAGGTGAACGGATAATGAGCCATAAAAGATTGCACTGGAAGTAGTGGGTCCTTCCATAGCTCTCGGCAACCAGGAAGAAAAGGGAAGCTGTGCCGATTTAGTAGCAGCTGCAAAAAATAACATCACACATATAAATACACCATACCAGTTATGCTCCAGTAAATGCTCCTGGACAGATGCTGTGTCATTAAGTTTGAAGAAAGTAATGTTTTCATGCCATAACTGATGGCTCATCCACATGGTGAGGATCAGGCATATATCACCCAGGCGGTAAATAGAAATTATTTTCAACCCGTTTTTAACGGGCAAATACCTGTCACGGTAAAAAGCAATCAATAAAAAAGAACAAATCCCCAACACCTCCCAACCCATAAACAGTGTTTCAAAATTACCAGAGAAGATTACCACATTGTAAGCAACAAAAAATAAAAGAGTGGTGCTGAAAAAACGTTTAAACCCATCATCCCGGTGCAGATAATACCTGCTGAAAAGAGCTACCAGCAGTGTAATCACAGAACCAATTAATGCAAATACAGCTGTCACTTTATCAAAATAAAAATCTATAAATATTTCAATATCGGCTGTTTTAAAAAAAGTAATATGCTTAATATCCATAACCGGGTGATCATTCATCAGCCAAAACAGGATAAAGAGTACAATACCTCCCAGGTGAATGCCAACAGAACTGATCACTACTTGCGAAATAAGTTTTTCATTATTCCGGGGAAGTAATACACTGATAAGAAAGCCCAAAAGCGGTATCAAGATAAACAGTTGAATTAGTTGTGGCATGGGACAGTTTAATTGATTAAGTAAACAGGTAAGTTCTCCTTCGTTGCATCTACTATATAATTTGTATCCATTTCTTTTGCAGATTCTATCAACCCGGTTACATCCTGCACTGTATCTACCTGCTGAACAACCGGCTTATATGGCCTGAACTGACCCTCCTTGAAATAGAAGAATTCCTTAGTTTCAGGTTGCAGTGCTATAATATGCACCCATTCATTAATATACCATTCATATATTTCAGGGGCTGACTGGATAGCCTTTAATACCATCTCCGGAAAATGCTCGACAATGATGAGTAATCGTACCGGGTCGTGTACTTCAATCATTTGCAGTGGAAGACCAGGACGGAGGTCGCCATCACTACTATTTGCCACACCAATTAACCCCATAACGTTGTGCGGAAGTTTGGTGCCCGCCCCCAGTTTATAATTATCTACTCTTGAAAAATAATACTCGAGGTTTATACCGCCACATACAAGCCCGATAGGCCGCATCACCCCGGTTAATAATTTTCCGTCCGGATCTGTCCTGTAATCATATGAGTTTAAAAAAGCTCTTCGGTCCAGAAATAAATTTTTAGTAACACCCCTTCTGCCGATAATACAAAGGCTATTTGTTCCATGCCCCAGTTCGGGCCTGGGTTCAAACATGGAAACACTTCTTTTCAGAATATCGTTTCTTACTTTTTTTAAGCTGTTTTTTGTATTGATTGATGCAAACCGGCGGGACCTTTCCTTGGCATTAAGATCAAGAGCTTTGTCAAAAGCTGTAAGATTTTTTTTGTGATACTCAGCATTTAGGGGTGATAACTGATCTTCATCATAAAAATCAATCATATCTGCAGCAGTATCATGCATACCTCCAACGAATTGAGTGGTAATCGGAATAACAATTCCCTTCTCCTTTAAAAGGCTTCTTACAACAGAATGATTAGCCATATGTGCAAAGACCCTGGCATTGACCGAACCCGGCCTTCCACTGCAAGCGCCACAATCATGTGCACTGTGATGGGGATTATTAGCGCTGCTGCTGCCATGCGCAATAGTGTATACAACCGGGGCGAAATTATCAACAAGCCCTATTCCCCTTAACAGGCCTTCCACTCTTGCCGTCATCTCGTCTATCGTATACCCCACCTGCAATCCTTTTTCCTTTTCATAGGGGTTCTTGTTCTCAATAGTCAATGAGGAATGTTTATGCATATGTGCATAGGCATTAGAAATGGCAGGGCTCATCTTAGGACGGAAAAGATTCTGTATTAATTTCAGTCCGGCATAGAAACCAAGTGTAAAGGAACTTAAAACACCTCCTGATAATGTCTGGGTTTGATTGGTGTAAAGCAATTCATGCTTTCTTTTTCCTTTTACCTCAGTTTCTTTTATTAAATATTTAGGAGTAACCGGTGCAGGACAAAGCTTTTCATAAAACTGACCGTTTTCTGCCTGGAAAAAGAATTCAACACCAAAAAAACCAGGAGAACCTAATGTCTCACACATTGGATCAACAGACTCGATATGACGTCTCAGCGAACATTCTCTTTCATCAATACAAAAAATAGCCTGGAAGTTTTTTTTGATCGGAGAAACAATGGTTTTATCCTTTTGCTGAGCGATACCTGCAAGTACTTCATCATAATAGCTCCATTCAAAGGCATTCTGCCAAAGAATAAGTACTTCCTGCAATTCTGTACTATCAATTTCCTTAAACAGATCAACAGGAGCTGCTTTTGTGATAGCAGACAGAGGTTTCCATTTTTCCCCTAATTGATGGTCAAGGGCATCGATTTCCAGCAGTAATTCAAATACCACCAGCTCATTCAATGATATTTTCCTCCCATCCATTAAAGTATGTGGTGCATCCTCTACTGCTGATACCATTCCACTCCAGCCCTGGTGGGTAAACTGCTGGTCAAAAATGTATTGCTCATAGTATTTTTCATCCCCCACTATTATTCTCAACAGCTGATTCATGCTGCATTCCTCTTCCAGCAAAATTTTTCTGGCTCTTTTAGTTTTAAAGAAACTGACAGTACTATTCTTCTCCAGTTCTTTAATCGATGCCAGGAAACCGTCACGGTGCACAGGAAACTTCCAGATAGAAATACCCTGATCGAGATAACTGCAAAGTACCCTGAATAAAAGAGGTTGAACCAGGTTATCTATATCGATATGATAATGATTCTTCCAATTGCTCCTCAACTTGCCAATTCTTGGCTCATTATGGGTGTCGTAGTTTTTATCCAGCAGATTCGTCCACCATTCCCCCAGCTTATTATACCCCTTTCTGTCGATGATAACTCTATCCAGCACCTGCGATTTAATTCGTCTTGTTTTAAACAGCTTGCGATAATCCTCCAATCCTAACGTAACCTGGAAACCAAAAATTTTTCCGGCTTTGAAAATACCATCATAGAATTTCATATGCTGGTAAGCATGCAGCGTATTATGATGGATAAAATCTTTGATCGGTGTCTGCGAAGGGAGGTAATGCTTCAGTTCATGCAGCAGCTTTTTTTCATCAAAGGAGGAGTGCATTTTATCATTGCCAGCTTGGGTATAAGCCGTATAACCGGGAAGTGGCTTCAAAATGGCTGCTGTTAGCTTTCTCATTAATTATTGTTAGTCTTTTTCAGAATGCACCCGGGCCGCATCCTCCATTTTATAAGCGGGTTTAAAATTCCGGAGCTGCACGGCTATATTCTTATCCTTTGAACCAAAGTTTAAAAAGTCACGCAGTAGCTCCAGCACATCATAATCTATATATACAGTATTCGCCGCATCAATTACTACCTTGCTGTTAGGAGGCAAGTGTGCCAGTGTTTGTTTGATCGCTGCTTTATTTAAAAAAGAAACTTCCTGTGCAAGGTCAATATGTATTGTTTCTCCTTCATGATGTTTCTCCTTTTTAAAGAAATAAGCGAATTTCATATTACCCCTGAGAATAAAGAATATGCTCACGGCCAGCCCTATGCCCACACCTTTAAGCAGGTCTGTTACTACTACTGCTATTACTGTAACAATAAAAGGAATGAACTGGTGCTTACCGGTACTCCACATATGTTTAAATACTTTCGGGCTGGCCAATTTCAAACCAATCATTATCAGAATAGCTGCCAGGCAAGCCATCGGGATTTTATTTAACAGCCCGGGAATTATCAATACTGCCAGCAACAGAAATACACCATGTGCAATCGCAGACAGTTTTGTTTTAGCTCCTGCATTAACATTGGCGGTTGTTCTCACAATTACCGATGTCATCGGTATCCCCCCTATAAGGCCTGATAACATATTACCAATGCCCTGAGCTCTCAATTCTGTGTTGGCACTTGAAAAACGTCTCAACGGATCCATCTTATCACCGGCTTCAAGGCAAAGAAGTGTTTCAATACTTGCCACTACGGCTATAGTAACTCCAACCACCCATACTTTTGGATCAGCAAAGGCCGATAAATCAGGAGTGTTAAATTGACCGATAAACTCACTAAAGGAAGAAGCCATGGGTAATGTAACCAAATGTTCCTGGCCAATAATAGCAAGAGATGATCCCGTGGATATAAATACCTGGTTCAGAATTATTCCTACTACAACTACTACGAGTGCTCCCGGAACTGCCTTGATCTTTTTTAGTGCGGGCACCTTATTAAAAGCAAAAAGTATAACCAATGAAATTATTGTAACAATAATAGCCCCAGTATGAGCATAATTTAAAGAATGTATAATCTCTGTAAAAAAACCTTCGTCTTCGCTCAATAGTTTATAAGAAAAAAAATCCCCCTCATGCTCTTTATCATACCCTATAGCATGAGGGATTTCTTTTTTAATGATTATAATGCCAATTGCTACCAGCATGCCCTCAATAACGCTGGTTGGAAAGTAACTGGAGATAGTACCAGCTTTTATTATTCCAAGTACAAACTGGATAAGCCCGGCCAGTACAACAGCAACAAGAAAAACCTCATACCCTAAATCCGTAATAGCAGCTACCACAATAGCAATAAGGCCAGCAGCCGGACCCGATACACTGACATTTGAATTACTCAGGAGGCCAACCACAATACCTCCTATTACTCCTGTAATAATTCCCGCAAACGGCGGAGCTCCACTTGCTACTGCTATACCTAAACAAAGAGGTAATGCCACTAAAAACACCACCATCCCTGATAACATGTCCGATTTAATAAACCTGGTATTTAGCTTCATCTTATTCTGGTTCTTTTACTATTTAAACGTTTGTCAATTGTTTATCACCTTTTTTCTTTTTCGTAAGGTTTTTAAAGAAATCTACCTCGCCATTTTCAATATTGTAAATCCCGCCAACGAGACCAATTTCCCCTTTCTCAAACATTTGTTTTACTATTTCACTGCGGGTTAAAATCTCTTCCAGGCTGTTTTCAACATTTGCGTAGGCCACATTATCATGAAAAAGATGCTCTTTGTCGTCCTTTAGCATGGCTTTACTGATAGAGGGTTGAATTCGTTTGAGAAGATCTGTTATATGACCATCCTTTACCCCTTGCTTGGCACTCTTGATAGCACCACATTCTGTATGTCCTAATACTACTAATATTTTTGAGCCTACGTATTTTACGGCATATTCAATACTGGCCAGAATATCATTATTCACAATATTACCCGCCACACGAATGCTGAACAGATCGCCAAGTCCCTGGTCGAATATTAATTCAACAGATGTACGGGAATCCATACAGCTTAATATAACTGCAAATGGATACTGCCCTTCCCTTGTTTCATTGATCATTTCCAGGTGATCATGGTCGGCATTGAGATTATTGACAAATCGTTTGTTTCCTTCAACCAGGATTTCGTAACACTTATACGGTGTAAGATTCTCGAGATATTCCTTAGAATGTTTTCTCATCAGTTAAATAGTTTATATAGTTATGATTGTCACAGATTGCAACAATACTGTTATAATAAAAATGGTAAACAGGCTTTAAAAAAGCCTTTGGAAGATGAATGGGATCAAACTATGCGACATTGGGGGGCGGAACATGAAGTTCGCCATGATAGGCAATATAAGTGTCTGCGTTCTCGCATTTATGATACCGCAGTATCACGGATAAGAAAGGATCATTATGGTGATGATCATGCAGGTACTCTTCAGAAAAAGACGAGCTGTTGGGATTTTTCTCCTCTGTTGTATTACCAAAAGGATTCGCAGCTTCTTCTTCATTAGCTGTAAGAGGGGAATTAGCATCAGACATTTTGTATTGCCTGAGAGACTCTTGCTGACTATTATATACGAATGGAGTGCTTATGGTAAGCCAAAGCAACGCCATCATCATAAAAACAGATGATATAAGGTTGAAAAGATTATATATATTCTTCGTTCTCTTCATTAAAAGCGATGTAAGATAATACTTTGGGGTTTGTTAACCAAGTAAAGCCAATTATTCTGTGATTACCTGAGAGAGGTTAAAATTAACAGGCTAAGTCTAAAATTGTTGAAGTTTTTTGTCATTTTTTGAAAAATAATCTGTTACAAATTATTTAGATTACCGGTTATGTACATTTTCCTATTCTTTATAAGCTATTTTTACTTTCTAAAACCCTGCACATGAAGCCTTACGAAGTATTACTAAATGATAACAGGCACTGGGCGGCCAGAAAGCTGGCAGAAGATCCAACTTTTTTTGAAAGATTACTGCATGTTCAAACTCCTGAATTTCTCTGGATCGGTTGTAGCGACAGCAGGGTGCCGCCTGATCAGATTACCCAAACAGAACCCGGAGAAATATTTATTCATCGCAATGTGGCCAATCTTGTTGTAAATACAGATGTAAATCTGATGAGTGTGGTTGATTATGCCGTCAATCATCTCAAAATAAAACATGTGGTTGTGTGTGGTCATTATGGTTGCGGCGGTATAAAAGCAGCTATGTCTAATGAAGATTTTAACCAGGTGCTTAATATGTGGCTGCGAAACATAAAAGATATCTACCGGATACACCGCAAAGAACTGGAAAGTATAAAGGATGAAGAAAAAAGGGTAAACAGGATGGTGGAATTAAATGTAAAAGAACAAGTATTTAACCTTGCAAAAACCGCTCTCATTCAGAGAGCCTGGAGCAGCGAACAGCGACCTGATCTTCATGGATGGGTGTATGACCTGCACGATGGCTTAATAAAACCTATTGTGGAAATGAAAGCTGGTACAGATATTGACCCGCTTTATGAATTTGAAGATTTGTGAAACTCATCCATGGGTTAAATAAAGCTGCAACAGGTAAACCCCAGCACCGGCCAGGTAACCTAATAAGGCCAACCACCCAATTTTTTTGAGGTACCAGAAAAATTCTATTTTTTCAAGCCCCATAGCCGCTACACCCGCAGCAGAGCCAATAATAAGTATGCTACCCCCAGTGCCGGCGCAATAAGCAAGAAATTCCCAGAAATAGTGATCAGTTGGATATTGTTCCAGGCTATACATACCCTGTGCAGCTGCCACTAATGGAACATTGTCCACGACCGCTGATAAAAAACCTATCAGTACTGTAATAATTTTGAGATTCCCAATAGAATTATTCATTGACAATGCAAGCTCTGAAAGTATACCTGTAGCCTGCAAGGCCGCTATACTTAACAGAATCCCCAGGAAAAAAAGAATGCTGGGAGTATCAATTTTACGCAAAGCATGATTTACAGAGAGCAAGCCTTTTTCTGCTTCATCTTTCCCGCTATGGATGAGTTCCGTCACCACCCACATAAGTCCCAGCCCAAGTAACACTCCCATATATGGCGGCAGATGTGTAACTGCTTTAAAAACAGGAACGAATAAAAGGCTGGATACTCCGACCCAGAAAACAAGGTTTCTTTGTTCTTTGCTGGTTGTTAATCCCTTCGCTGAAATTTGGGTTTTAGTAAACCGGAAATTTCCCCTCAACTGCCGGCTAATAATAAAAGCAGGTACAACAAAACAAACCAAGCTAGGTAAAAGAGTTTTAAGAACAATATTTGCGGCGGTAATTTGCCCTCCTATCCACAACATAGTGGTGGTAACATCGCCTATTGGGCTCCAGGCTCCTCCAGCATTCGCAGAAACAATAACTAATCCGGCAAACAACAGCCGTTCTTTTTTATCAGTAATAAGAATTCGTAACAATGACACCAGTACAATTGTGGTAGTAAGGTTGTCTAATACAGCCGAGAGAAAAAAAGTAAGCAGCCCGATTACCCATACTAATTTTCTTTTATTGGTAGTTTGAATACGGCTGGTAATTACCTCAAAACCATCATGGGCATCAATGAGCTCTACAATTGTCATCGCTCCCATCAGGAAGAATAAAATACCGGCCACTTCACCTAGATATTCCGTTAACTGGTGAGACGGAGCATGGCTGTCGGCACTAAAAAGAGCATAAATAGCCCAACACAGTACCCCGGTGATCAGTGCCGTAGCCGCTTTGTTAATATTAAGAGAATGTTCCATTGCAATAGCAGCATACCCGGCAATAAAAATGATGGAAATAGTAATTATCATAGTTATAAAAATAATGAAATAAGTTTCAGCAACCCGGTTCATCTATTTTAAGGTTTTGGTGTAGGTTTGTAATATGTCAATCGAGGTAAAAAATCTTCTTAAACAATACGGCGAACAAAAAGCAGTCAACAACATTTCATTTAAAGTAGGCAAAGGTGAGATTGTTGGTTTCCTGGGACCGAATGGGGCTGGAAAATCTACCACCATGAAAATCATCACCGGTTATCTGCAACAAACCAGCGGTGAGGCCCATGTATGCGATATTAATGTGGCGGAGGAACCACTTGTGACCAAAAAGAAAATAGGTTATCTGCCCGAATTGAATGCCCTCTATTATGATATGTATGTAAGAGAGTACTTAGGGTTTGTGGCCGAATTACACAAGATCAGTAACAAAAAAGAAGCTGTTGAAAAAGTAATTGAAACAGTCGGACTTACGATTGAAGCAAAGAAAAAGATCGGTCAGTTGTCAAAAGGATATAAACAAAGGGTAGGCCTGGCGGCTGCATTGATCCACGACCCTGAAGTCCTGATACTGGATGAACCAACTTCTGGACTTGACCCCAACCAGATCATAGAAATACGGGAAGTAATAAAACAACAAGGAAAAAATAAGACTGTTTTATTTTCTTCACATATTTTACAGGAAGTAGAGGCCATATGCGACAGGGTAATAATCATTAATAAAGGAAGCCTGGTGGCTGATGATAAATTGAGTGACCTCAGAAAAGCCTCTTCTTCCAATATTGTGAAAGTTTCTTTTAAAGAAGCAGTGGATGCTCAGTTACTGGAAAAACTTCCTGCCGCTACCAGTATCAGGAAAACCGATACGAACAACTGGCAGTTAGCCACACATGATTCTGATCAGTTGCGCAAACAAATTATGGAGTTGTCTTTGCAGCACAACCTCAACATCGTTTCTTTGCAAAGCGAAAACCAAAGTTTAGAAGATGTGTTCAGATCATTGACACAGTAACATACAATTCAATTTTAAAAACAAGTAATTAAACATGAGCTACATTTCAGAGATCTTCGCCAGGCAAATCTTAGATTCCAGAGGCAATCCTACAGTAGAAGTAGATGTAATAACAGATGAAGGGGCTTTAGGCCGGGCTGCAGTGCCCAGTGGGGCCAGTACTGGTATTCATGAAGCGGTTGAGTTACGGGATGGTGATAAGAAAAAATATGTTGGTAAAGGTGTATTGAAAGCAGTAACTAATGTAAATAAAGATATTGCTCCTGCATTACTCGGCTATGATGTGGCTGATCAGACTGGCATCGATGAAATGATGATCCAGTTGGATAGCACCCCTAATAAAGGAAAATTAGGAGCAAATGCAATTCTTGCAGTAAGTATGGCTGTTGCCAAAGCAGCAGCAGAAGAGGCCGCCTTACCCCTGTACCGTTATATCGGTGGTACTAACGCAAAAGTGATTCCCATTCCGATGATGAACATTCTGAACGGTGGCGCTCATGCAGATAACAAGATCGATTTCCAGGAATTTATGGTTATGCCGGTTGGTGCACCCAGTTTTAATGAGGGCTTACGCTGGGGGGTAGAAATTTTTCATGCCCTGAAAACAGTACTAAAGAAAAAAGGATACAGCACCAATGTGGGGGACGAAGGTGGATTTGCTCCAAATATTCAGAGTAACGAAGAAGCTATTGAAACCGTATTAACCGCTATTGACGCTGCAGGATATAAAGCCGGAACACAAATTAAAATTGCCATGGACGCTGCAAACAGCGAACTATGGGACAGCAAAAAGAAAAAATATGTGTTTCATAAAAGCAGTGGCAAAGAAATGAGTAGCGAACAATTAGCCAAATATTGGGAAAGCTGGGTGAAAAAATACCCCATTTGTAGTATTGAGGACGGAATGGCTGAAGATGACTGGGCCGGCTGGAAAATGCTGACAGAAGCTGTTGGTAAAAAATGTCAACTGGTGGGCGACGATCTGTTTGTCACTAATGTTACCCGTTTGCAGCAGGGTATTGACAAAGGCATTGGTAATGCCCTGCTGGTTAAAGTAAACCAGATCGGAACTGTTACAGAAACCATTAATGCCGTAACATTAGCACAACATAACGGCTATAATACCATTATGAGCCACCGCAGCGGAGAAACTGAAGATACCACCATTGCTGACCTAGCTGTAGCATTGAATTGTGGCCAGATAAAAACAGGGAGTGCATCAAGAACAGACCGCATGGCCAAGTATAATCAACTGTTAAGAATCGAAGAATTATTAGGCAGTTCGGCTGTATATCCGAAAGGAAAGATTAAATTTGGCAAATAGAAAAGAAGCCGGAAATCTGAAAGAAAACCGTTCAGATTTCCGGCTTCATATAAGAACTCCGATATTATGAAACTACTAACCCATATCCCCTCCTGGATCAGAAACAAATATTTCATTTCTTTTGCTGCTTTTTGCGTTGTCGTCCTTTTTCTGGACAAAAATGACTTCTTTACTCAACTGGACCGCCGTAAAGAACTCAAAGAGTTGCAGCAAAATAAACAGTATTATACTACCCAAATAACTGCCGAACGAAAAGAATTAGAGGCACTTAAGAATAATCCGGCAATCTTGGAGAAATATGCCCGGGAAAAATACCTTATGAAACGGGATAATGAGGAGCTCTTTCTGGTATCGGAAAAACCCGATAAAGCAAAGAATTAGCGATTATCGCACAATAAGGCAACCCTGTCCCCGTTAATATCACGGACATTTATTATATCTCAGCTACCAACGGACAACATCTAATTTCTGGACAAATTAATCGGTTTGCCAAATGACAAATTTTACGCCTGAGGATCTTTTACTGTATCTCTACAAAGAAACATCATCTAAACAAACAGCAGCCATTGAAAAGGCTTTGGAAAAAGACTGGACGCTTCGTGAAAAACTTAGTGTTTTAAAAGCTTCTATGCAACGTCTTGACAAGATCACTGAATCTCCCCGTACTGAAGTTGTACTGAATGTACTGAACCATGCGAGGGAACAGGCTGCACAGGAAGTTCAGTAAACCAGTTCCTCTGCTCAAACGTATTTAGCATTCGCCGTTGCGGATGCTTTTTTTATGCGTTCGACCCTGTGTTCGAATCCACCTTCACCCTATCTTGCGGTATGACCCGCAAAGATCGATACAATTTTGTTATTAACTACTTTCAACTGCATGCCCCTGAAGCAGAAACAGAATTGTTATATGATAACCCTTATCAACTATTAGTGGCAGTTATTTTATCAGCGCAATGCACGGATAAACGGGTGAATATAACAACACCGGGTATTTTTAAAATCTACCCTACTGTTCAATCCTTATCAGAAGCCACTTTTGAAGAGTTATTCCCGCTGGTAAAAAGCATTTCTTATCCTAATAATAAAACAAAACATCTTATTGGGATGGCCAGGAAAGTGGTAAAAGAATTCAATGGAAACATACCCATGACAGTTGATGAATTGATACAACTTCCCGGTGTAGGGCGAAAAACAGCCAATGTGATTACTTCAGTTATAGATCAACAACCAAATATGGCAGTTGACACCCATGTTTTCCGGGTAAGTAAAAGAATAGGCCTTGTTCCGCAAACAGCTACTACTCCTTTAGCCGTGGAAAGAGAGCTGATAAAAAATATCCCTGAAGAACTGGTGCATAAAGCCCATCACTGGCTTATTCTTCATGGCAGGTATACTTGCCTGGCAAGGAATCCAAAATGTGATCAGTGTGGTATACAAAAGGCCTGCAGATATTACGTATTGGAAAAACGCTGAGTAAAAATTCATCCCTCAATCGTAAAAACTTATCCACGGAAGTTACATTTTAGCATAATACTTGCAACAGTTGGCGGACTATTAATTCTATGAAACGCCAACTTGTGAGAAAAACATCCCAGCTTATTACCCTTGTATTTCTACTAGTGACCTTAGGCATGAAGGCACAAGTTCCTCCCCAGCAATGGTCAAGACATTATGGAGGTGCTGATGTCGATATTCCCTACTCAATAAAATTTACTACTGATGGCGGCACTATCGTAGCCGGTTACACAGATTCAAGAGGTGGTGATGTAAATCCACAGCCCAACCGTGAATACTGGGACCTATGGGTATTAAAACTGGATCAATGCGGGAACATTCAATGGGAAAGATCATTTGGCGGTACGGGTTACGAAAGTGCAAGGGATATTTTGCAAACATCAGATGGAGGATATGTGGTACTGGGCGAAACCAATTCTACAGATGGAGGTGTAATAAACGGTTATGGCGGCACAAAAGATATCTGGCTGCTTAAACTATCTGCAGCTGGCAACATGGAATGGCAAAAAAGATATGGTGGTACAGGGCTTGATATCGGCAATCACATTGCTGCTTCAACAGATGGTGGTTTTCTGATTGCTGCTTCATCTTCTTCCAATGATGGTGACATAAGAGGCAATCATAGTACAGGCACCTACACCGATGGGGTGTTGATAAAAATAAATGCAGGAGGCGTGCTGCAGTGGAGCAGATGTTATGGCGGAAGCAAGAATGAAGAGTTGTTTGATATTGAAGTTATCAACGGAACAACATTCATTGCAGGATTTACAAATTCAGTTGATGGCGACATTCCTCCCAATCAGAAAAACTATGATGTCTGGTTATTAGCCATTGATGCCGGCGGAAACAAAATAATGAGCAAAATTTATGGTGGCTCTCAAAATGATGTGGCCTATTGTATGTCAAAGGGGGCTAATGGCTCATTGACACTTGCGGGTTACACAACCTCCACCGATGGAGATGTAAGCGGTGCCAAAGGAAGCCAGGATTATTGGATCATCAATGTGGATCAGCGGGGCCGGTTAAACTGGCAAAAAGTATTAGGAGGCACAGATGCTGAATATGCCAAAACAATAATTACAGACAGGGACAGTAGCTATATAATTGGCGGTGTTACCTATTCCGATGATGGTGATGTAACCGGTGCATTGGGTGAAGGTGATTTCTGGACTATTAAGCTAAGTCCCGCTGGTGATGTATTATGGAAAAGAAATTGGGGTGGCAGCGATAATGACCATTTGCGATTCATGATAAGAAATCCTGTAAGAAACGAATACTATTTAGCAGGGGATTCAGAGTCAGGTGATGGCGATTTCAATAATGCACAGGGTGATGCAGACTTTGCAGTTATAAAACTAAAGATACCAGAGATCCTTTCCCGGGATTCTGCCGTTTGTAATATAAATAGCTTTACTCCCTTTCAGGACACGATACCCGACATATGCGGCTATGATTCTGCTTTTGTACGGTACATTCCAGTGCCGCTCAGCGGACCATTTGATAGTATAAGAACATCAGATACTATATTTATCGGGCAAAGTGTTACACTTCATGCTAATGGTAACGGAACCATTACCTGGAATTCTCATTCTACGTTGAGTTGCACCAGTTGTACAGATCCCGTTGCTTCACCACAAGCTACTACCATTTACACAGCTATTAATCGTTCTCCTGATGGTTGCCAGGTTTCAGACCAGTTTACAGTAGTGGTACTGAACGATGCGCTGGTTAATATACCTACCGGTTTTACCCCTAATGGCGACGGGTTAAATGATTATTTCGGCCCATTGGGGAAAGTGCCGGACAGTTACCGCCTTCAGGTATTCAACCGCAATGGAGAAGTAGTATTCAGAAGTTCAGCTATCAATCAGCGGTGGGATGGCAGATTCAAAGGAATTATACAACCATCAAGTGTTTTCATATACCTGGTGGATTATAAAGACATACAAAATAAACCACATCAGCAAAAAGGAACTTTTGTTTTAATCAGGTAAACAAAATATCACTGTAAAACTTTACTTATGGACAGGAGAGATTTTTTTAAACGGGCCAGAAAAAAATATTCAACAGCAAAAGCAGGACAGTCCGGTGCCCGGCTTTTTGCCGGTCTGACGCCATACAACGGAAACTGGACAGTCAATGAAGTAGCGCACCTGCTGAAACGTACTATGTTCGGAGCCAGGAAAACTGACATTGATTATTTTTTGTCCTTATCTCCCGGTGCCGCAGTGGATGAATTACTTAACAATGTAACGGTACCAAGTCCCCCGGTAAGAGATTATGGATTACTGGAAGATGAAGGGGTATTTTATGATGACCTTGGTGTAGCCATTGGGCAAACCTGGGTGAATGATCCTAACACTGCCAGCCATCCCGATGTGCGGGGCCAAATCAATAGCCGCCGGGTAAGCAGCCTGAAAAAATGGTGGTCGGGTCTTATTATTAATCAGAACAGAAGTATACAGGAAAAAATGGTACTGTTCTGGCATCATCATTTTTCCATACAGGAGTCAGAAGTGAGTAATGCACAAATTTTATACAGGCATCATAATTTACTAAGAACTAATGCCCTTGGCAATTTCAAAACACTGGTACGGGAGGTAACCATCGATCCTGCGATGTTGATACACCTCAACGGCTACCTTAATTCCATGCAGGCCCCGGACGAGAACTATGCGAGAGAATTGCAGGAGTTATTCGCAGTAGGTAAAGGAGATGATTCATTATACACTGAAGATGATGTAATAGCCGCAGCCAGGGTTTTAACAGGATGGCGCATCAATGATAACCCATTGGGTTCTTATCTGGATACAGGGGCACACGACACAGGCTCAAAAACATTTTCTGCATTTTATAATAATACTACTATCAATGGCAGTACTGATCCTGACATGGAGCTGGATGCATTGATTGACATGATTTTTAACACGACTGAAGCAGCAAGATTCATTTGCCGCAAGTTGTATAAATGGTTTGTTTATTATGAAATAGATGATGCTACCGAAGCAGATGTTATTATTCCGATGGCCCAGGTGTTGCAAAGTAATAACTATGATATAAGGCCAGCCCTGTCTATACTTTTCAAAAGTGAACATTTCTACGATGTATTGAACCAGGCTTGTTATATCAAAAACCCGTTTGATATAATTGTAGGTACCCTGCGGGAGTTTAATGTAAATTTCCCTGCTTATACTGATTATTCAACTGGTTATCCTTTGTTCAATTCGATTTACCAGAATGCGGCAGAGATGCAGCAAGAGTTATTTCAGCCACCCGATGTATCAGGATGGCCTTCTTACTACCAGGAACCGATGCATTATGAATTGTGGGTAAACAGTAACTCACTACCCAAAAGGGCTGACTTCACTGATGCATTGGTAAATGACGCTGTAATTGATGTAAGGGCATTTGCCGGCTATTCATCTAACCCGTCAGATCCAAATCAATTAATTGATGATGTTACAGCATTGCTGCTCCGCTATCCCTTATCGGCTAATTCTAAAACCTATGTAAAGACACATTTTTTGACCAATAACACGACGGACGATACGATCTGGACCAATGCCTGGAACAGCAACAATAATACCGTGATAAACACCTCCCTGAGAGAGATGTTCAAATTCCTGATGAACCTGCCGGAGTTTCATTTATGTTAATGATCAACCGGCAATAGCAGCATTAATTTAAACTATGTTAAAAACCAGAGTATGAACAGGAGAAAATTTTTACGCAATACCGTACCCGTGGCAGTTACTATGCCAGCATTATTAAATGGCTTTTCATTTACTGCCCAGGGTGCAGAGAGTGACCTGGCAAGATTGCTCGAACAAACATTGACAGATACTGACCATGTGTTTGTACTTGTTCAGTTATCCGGTGGCAATGATGGACTGAACATGGTGATCCCACTAGATGTATATGGTAACTACTATAATGCAAGGACCAATGTTGCTATTCCACAAAGCCAGGTATTGCGACTGGATGGTACTGATAAATCCGGCCTGCATCCTGCCATGACAGCGATGCAGAATATGTTTAATGATGGTAAAATGAATATTGTACAATCAGTAGGCTACGAAAATCCCAATTTCTCACACTTCAGGGCAACTGATATATGGAACAGCGGCGATACAAGAACGGATCGCCGTCAAAGAGTAAGAACAGGTTGGATGGGCCGCTACCTGGAAAGTGAGTACCCTGGTTATCCAGATGCATATCCTGATGCAACCATGCCTGATCCGCTGGCTATACAGATCAGCAACTTTCCAACCCTGATGATGCAGGGTTCTATTTACTCCATGGGCTTATCTATTACAAACCCTGAAAAGATCTATACGTTTGATAATCCGTTTTCTGATTATCCGCTCAACGCTCCACCAGCTAACAAAGAATTGAAGTTTCTCCGTGTGGTTTCCGAAAAAACCAAAATATACTCTGATATTATCCGGGCAGCATACCAAAGGGCCGCTACAATGGCAACTTACCCCACTGATAATGGGTTGGCAGAACAATTAAAGATCGTTGCCCGTTTGATAAAAGGTGGTTTGAAAACAAGGGTATATACCGTTACCATGGGAGGGTTTGATACACATAAAAGGCAGGTAAATGCCAGCGATACAACAACAGGTTTTCATGCCAAACTAATGAAAGATCTTTCTTCAGGTATCAGCGCCTTTCAGCAAGACCTGGAACTGATGGGACTGGACGACCGTGTGATGGGAATGACTTATTCTGAATTTGGCCGCCGGATCAAATCAAATGCCAGCCTTGGTACTGATCATGGTGCTGCTGCCCCATTGATCATGTTTGGCAAACATGCCAAAAAAGGGATACTAGGAAATAGCCCCGATATACCGGCTGATATACAGGTGGTAAACAATATTCCATTCCAATATGACTTCAGAAGTGTGTATGCATCTGTCATGGAGCAGTGGTTTTGTGTCAAACAACCGGCTTTAAATACTATAATGCTGCAAAACTACCAGTCTTTACCATTGATCACCGGGCCATGTGGTGTACCAGATGATCCCGATGATACTAATAACAATTCAAACAACCTGTTGCTGAAGATGTGGCCTAATCCTTACACTGTTTCTGCTACTATCCAGTTCTCTACCACTGGTGGACATACGATGATACAACAGATAGATGCATTAGGCAGGGTAATAAAGGTATTGACTAACCAGGAGTATTCAGCCGGTACTTACAACGTTGACATTTATAATGACGGATTGGCCTCCGGGGTTTACTTTATCCGGTTACAAAACAAATCGCTTCAAAAAGTGATAAGTGTGATGAAGATGCCGTAAAGCGTTTAATCCGAATCAGTTAGTCTAAAGGACATTTGTATTGATTTCCTTCAGACAGGTCATATCATTACAATAAATTATCAGAAGGAAAACAATAATTTAAACTTTGTTAATACCCATAATTCAATACATTTACTTTCCTTTTTTCTTACCCTCAAAGAATACATAACCATATCCTCTGGCAAAGCCTTTTTAGCATAAAAAAGAAAATTTGTTTGAGGATGAGGAAATTTCACCTGGCTGGAGTGCTTTGCTTTTTTTTAGTGTGTCAATCCGTAAAGGGGCAGTACTACTTTTTCAACGACAAATACTATGACAATGATGTAGTAATTGAGCTTGGTGGCTCATTTGGCATCATGAATGCGTTTACCGACCTGGGAGGTAAAAAAGGTATTGGTAAGAATTTTATTAAAGACCTAAACTGGAAAAATTCAAAACCCGGTTTCGGACTTCATGTAATTGCTACCTACAGAAGTGTGATTGGCCTTCGGCTACAGGGAACATTTGGACAAGTAGTTTCATATGACAGCATTTTAAAAGATGTAAAAGAAACCACTTTTGGCAGGTATGAGCGAAACCTCAGCTTCAAAAGCAGGATAACAGATATCCAACTTGGGATAGAAGTTCATCCGCTTTTCTTCAAAAATTATTACAATAGAGATGAGGAGCCACCATTCCTGTCTCCCTATATTGTAGCAGGTGTTGGTTATTTCTCATTTGATCCCCAGGCAAATCTTAATGGTCAATGGTACTCCCTGCAACCATTAAGTACCGAAGGACAAGGTTTTGCAGAGTATCCTGACAGGAAACCCTACAAACTCAACCAGTTGAACCTGGCTGCAGGCTTGGGTGTAAAATATGAAGTAACTTCTCTTATTAATGCCAGGCTGGAAGTAAACCATCGTTTTCTAATGACAGATTACCTGGATGACGTAAGCGAAGACAGCTATATTGATCCGGCTTTATTCAACAACTATCTTTCTGCCGGCAGGGCTGCTATTGCACAGCAACTATTTGACAGAAGAGCTGAAGTTGATCCCGGGCATATTACCAATCCCGCCTACCATCGGGGAGATCCAAAGGATAAAGATGCTTTCTTTACTATTGAGCTAAAAGTGGGTGTAACATTGGGCAGACAGCGGAGGTAGACTCTCTGCTTTGATATTTCACTTAGCTGAATATCTTCCTCGCTTTCGTAATTAATTGGCATTTAGAGCATTCATCCGCACTTTGTTTCTTTAATTAGACCAGGACCCGGCAGGCTGTAACAAAACAGATCATATTTATTAGCTTTACAGTACCTGATACCGAAAGTCCGTGCCAGCTATACAACCAACTAAACAACCAGTTTATGCTAGGCGGCACACCAAATCTTTCTGAACCTGTTTTTAATAGTCACTTATCATTCAGACCGCTTGTAAATGCCCTGAAGAAAAATATTGCAGAGGGTAATCCCGGCATGCTGAAGCTGTACGGCAATGTGGTCAGGGAATTTGAATCTCATCCGGAATTACTACAGAATATAACAGACCTTAATGTTTTACACCCTTATAGTGAGTTGATTGAAGAACTTCTGTCTGCTGTTTTCCCGCCCACTACTGCCAATTACATGTACGGCATCTCTTTCCCATTTAAAAACCAGGCTGTTTACGCTTCTCCTTTATTTAAAAGCACCCTGGTAAAAAAGGATAGCAATGAAATTGTAATAAGAGACGATTCAGCTTCTACACTCAATAATGAAAAACTGCATTTCGCCTATGGTTTGATTCTTAAAAAATACCTGGGGTATACCAGTTCCGAAACCTCTAAATCGGTTTATCCATATACAGATGAGAAAACCGGTCTTGCCAGGTACATGGAACTCCGGCTGGACGGTCGCTTTATTGATGTAAGACCTGTTGATGAGATGCCAGCTATGCCAAAAAGTATTTTGGATTACACGAATAACCGCCTGTTGACCATTGAAGAACTGATGCAGCAGATTCCACTCGAAAAGTTTGTTTTCGAAGGATTAACAGTTATGAGGATCAATGATATTACAGAACAAGCTGTGATAGCTGAAATGAAGAATAAGCTACTTGATTTTAGTGCTGTTTCAGATACTACAGCCTACACCGAACTGGAAAGACATATTCAAAACCTGATAGGGTTAAAGGATGTGACTATTGGCCTTACTCCTTTCTTTAAAATAAACGGACATTACGTTTATTCGGACCTCCACAATAGTAATAGTCTTTTATTCCGGCATCTGAACAGTATTTCGGAAAAAGAAGAAATAAGTGACTATTGCAAATTACTCTTCCGTGATAATCACCAGCCGGTTTTGTATGAAACGCTGAATGAAGAAATTCTTGGTGAGGTTCAATGCCTGGCATATTATAATAAAGCTGGCAGTCGTAGCATTATTATATGCCCCCTGAAACAACGGAATGATTTATTGGGTATGCTGGAGATCAGTTCCAGGGAACCAGGATACCTGAAACCTGAGCATATCAGTAAAATAGAAGCCGCATTACCATTGTTTACACTCAGTCTGGAAAAAAGCCTGGAACAACTGAATAACCAGATTGACCGGATGATAAAGAAAAAATTTACGGCGGTGCAGCCAGCTGTTGAATGGAAATTCACAGAAGCTTCACTGAATCATATTGTAAATCTGCATGAGAAAAAAGATGCGGGCATAGAACGCATCGTTTTCGAAGATGTATTCCCCCTGTATGGGGCCATAGATATACGAGGTTCATCAACAGCCCGTTCCCAGTCTATTCAACTGGATATACTGGAGCAATTGGAGCTGGCCAGGAAAGTAGTAAGAAAAGCCCAGTCCGCTATGTCTTTCCCTTTATTGCAGGAAATCGAATTCAAGATAGACAGGCATATTGCTGCAGCTTCTGACATACTGCAATCAGAAGAAGAATTAAATGTGTATGATTTTTTACAGGGACAGGTAATTTCGGTTTTTAATCACTTACGTCACACAGAACCTGCAGTAAAACATGAGATAGAGGAATATTTTTCTTCCCTCGATCCGCAATTAGGTATGTTATACAAACACCGAAAGGATTACGAGAACAGTGTGTCAATGATCAACGATACATTGGCCAGGTTTATAGATAAAGAACAAGCTGCTGCCCAAAAAGTATATCCTCATTATTTTGAAAGATATATTACTGATGGACTTGAGTTCAACATTTTTATTGGCCAGGCTATAAGCCCAAGAAAAAAGTTTGATGAAATATACCTGCGGAATATGAAAATGTGGCAGCTCACTGTTATTACTAAAGCAGCCAGGGTAACCCACAAACTGGAGAGCGAACTAAACCATGTACTGCGTACTACCCAGCTTATCCTTGCACACAGTCAACCCCTGTCGATCAGCTTCCGTACCGAGGAGCGAAAATTTGATGTGGATGGAACTTATAATACCCGCTACGAAATTGTGAAAAAAAGAATTGATAAGGTACGTATTAAAGACACCACCGAACGCCTTACACAGCCGGGCAAGATAGCTATAGTGTATTCACAGGCAAAAGATGCCAATGAATACATTGAATACATTGAGTTCCTGCAAAGTAAAGGCTTATTAAAACCAACCATCGAAAAACATGACCTGGAAGAGTTACAGGGTGTGATAGGTTTAAAAGCTTTGCGGGTGGATGTATTATTCGAGAACGAAACGGCTGAAATTAAGTCGCCTCCACTTTCAACCGTTACTGACGAACAGTTGCTGAAAGGAAAATGATATTGCTGATCCCCACAGATCCGGCAACATAAAGCAACAAATTAGCAACTGACCTTATAACAACAGGGTCTTTTCAATTGAAAAGACCCTGTTGTTAATTTAATGATTTATATAATTTAAAATCTCCAGCCCAGTGTTACTAATGGCAGTTTATCTTCTTCTGACATTGTATAAACAAAGGATAATAATATCCGGCGCAACGGTGAAACCCATAAGCCCAGGCCATATCCTGAGGCCCACTTTTCAATAAAATCATTTTTCAGCCAAACCCTGCCAACATCATAATAGGCTCCTATACCAATTGATCCCGGGAAAAGATAGGTTTTAAAATCAGCAATTTTAAAGCGTAATTCTGTTTGATTAAAAAATTTCGATTTACCCGCAAATCTTTGCTGACGATACCCTCTCAGGTTATCTTCATTACCCAGGTATTGGGCCTGGAAAAACTCAAATCCATCTCCCAGGTTTACACCACCGCCCACCCGGTTAGCCAATACCAATCGTCCCGATGAAGGAAGTAAATTGAAATAAAAAGTAAAACTACTGTTCAATTGTGTCACATTATCGTAGCTATTATCGTTCAATCCATCCAGGTAACGGACACTGCTCACCCAGTTAATTCCCCTATCAGGCAGTACTTTACTGTTCCTTGTATCAACAATAAAAGAAAATAATCCTCCAAAATAGCTCTGCCTTTTGAACACCTTAGCCGGGTCCAGACCGATAGCCACTGTATTCAATACAATATTCCTTTGCTGATTCAGCTTGTCATCAGCTTCCATATGATACATCTGGAAAGTGGGACCAAACAAAAAAGATACTTTATCGGAGAACCGGTGACGGAACTGGATATTAAAATCTCCAAGATCATATCTGGCACGATAGAACCTGAATTTACCCGGTTGCGTCTTATCGTATACTGAATTCATACCATAACCAAAGAAGTTGGTAGTGGTGAAAGGACCTTTGTAATCAAAATCCATCACCAGGTCTGTGTTATTACCCATTATACCAATAAACTCGTTGTTGTACCGGATATTTACAGCTTTAGTGGAAAAAGCATACTTACCCGAAAACTGGTGCAATGACTTGTAAGGATTTTTTCTGAATCCATGGCGGATGAACTTGAAAGTTGGTCCAAGTGATATACCATCGTCAGGATTAAATCCTATTGTACCAAAAAAAGATTGATAAGGATACTTATAATATATCCTTTCAAAAGAATTAACGATGGTATCATTAGCCATCCTGTTTTTAAACGGCCCTTTTACTGTATTGCCTCCATTTAATTTATCATATAAAAGAATACCCCGCTGAGATTTTGCTGTATTATCAAATACATCACCGCCTCCGCCCCCTATCAACCGTAATTTGATCTTATCATTACTTCCATTTATCTGAAATCTGTCCTCTCCATCCATACCATATAACCTGACTTCTTTTGTAACAGCAGGATCAAATTTCCTTTCATACATCTTAACCGATTGTTGTCCATCTTTATCGATCTTATACACCTGAACCAGTAAAGAGCCATCCTCATTCCTCTTAATATCAAATAATTCTTTTTTATCGCTTCCCGTTACATTAACGATCTCTGAAATAAAACGATGATACTCCATCACCTCAGCTGCCAGGAATTTTCGTCTGTCTTTAAGCGTTTGTGCAATTTTATTTGCAGAAATACCTCTTATTTCAGCTGGCTGTTGTGCCATTGCCCTGTCAATCACTTCGTCTGTCATTTGAGAAATAAATTTGTCAACGGCCTGCTTCCAGTCCTGTTCAGTTAACTGGTTCAGAAAAAACCGATCGAGGTTCCTGGCTGCAAAATTAAACCTGCCTATATTGTTTGCTTCCGCTTTAAAGCCTTCTAATTGAGGAACCAGCGACCTTTTTCTTACAAGTGATGGCAAAACTCCCTGGTTGATATAAAAAGCCTGGTCACGGTCTTTAGCTATCGGAAAAAATTGTTTTCCTTTTCCATCATTGATATCATTGGCCCCCCACAGCCACTGGCCTTCATGCCTGTCAAGATCCATAACAAACATGTCGAGTATCCTGATCTTTAATAAGGAAAGCTGATCAACTGTGTTATCATTATCTTTTTCCAGTTTTTCTGCCACTTCATCTGTGTCATATACTTTCTTAATACCAGCGGGTTCCCTTTCTTCCAGCGTAGCCAGCATATTAGAGAAGTCCTTACGATGTTCTCCCAGCCTCGGGTCATCTCCGACATATACAAGCTTTACTTTTCCATACGGAATACCGGCCGCCTCTGCCAGTGGAATAACTGATAAAGAAGCATAAGGATAAGAAGCAGAAACACCGTCAGAAACAAGGTCAGCTGCCGCTTCACTTTGCAGATCACCGGGCAGTGTTTTTTCAGTAATAAATTTTTGAATAGACCGAAGGACATACTGCCGGCCATCAGGACCTTCCAGCCGAAGTGATTTGGTTTGCTTTCCTCCTCCTCTTTTAACAGGGGTAAGCCCACCACCTTCAGTAGCAAGGTTTAGTACTGGTGCCTTTACAGGGGTGTTCCATTCCTTTCGGTAATTAGCGCCCATCCAGAATATGCGTCCTCCGCTGGTGCTGAATGTTGATGCCTTTGCGGCGGTAGAATCAGTGGCTTTTTGTGCTGAACAATAATGTAGCGGCACGAAAAAGCATGCAAATAGTAGCAGTTTCGTTGGTCTCATGGTTGCAGTTTTTGATGGTTTGTTTTGAGGTTGGGGACCTTAAGTTCTGATTGTAAAAGATACACTTTTTTAAATAATGGATAAAATATTAATACATATCAGCAGGAAAAGCAGAATCTGTGGGTTCTGCCCTTTTCTGGCTACCTGACTGGTTAGAAATCACAGGCTTGGCCATTTTTTGCAAATTCCCTGTTAATGAGGACAAAGTTTTATGTAAATTGAAAACTTTATTTGAGCAGGTTACGTTATATCGGGGCAGCCTATGCTATCCGGCCTTACCGGCTTTCACCAGTACCGTCATTTGCCATGATAATTTATACTTTAATCAAGATCAGTTTATCGGGTGCTTAGAAAAATATATACCGCCTTTATTGGATTGTTGCTACCCTTGCTGAACCTGTCGCTGTGTGCCCAAACAGATACTATAGCTCAGCGAATTATATTAATTGGCGATGCTGGTCAGCTGACCAATGGCAAACACCCGGTCGTAGATGCAGTAAAGAAAAATATTACCCTTGATAATAAGACCACTATCTTATTCCTGGGTGATAATCTTTATAAAACGGGACTGCCGGATGACCAATATGCCCTTCAGTATACAAGAGGGAAAGCAATTCTCGATTCACAGGTCTCAATAGCTGATGGTACCCCGGCAAAAGTTTATATGATACCTGGGAACCATGATTGGGACAATGGACGCCGGGGTGGTCTAGATGCTATCATAAGGCAGCAACTCTATATTGAATTTTTACAGAAACCCAATGTGGACTTTTTCCCTAAAGACGGTTGCCCCGGACCAAAAGAAATACTTATTGGTAACGACATTGCTCTTATTCTGTTCGACAGCCAATGGTGGCTGCATCCTTATGATAAACCTGAAATAGAATCCGACTGCTCCTGCAAAACAAAAGAAGAATTAGTAACCCAGATAGCCGATATAGCAGCCCGCAACGCCAAAAAACTAATTATTCTCGCTTGTCATCATCCTTTTAAAAGCAACGGGATGCACGGCGGGTATTATACTATCAAACAGCATATCTTCCCCCTTACTGATATAAAAAAGAACCTGTACATTCCATTGCCAGTTATTGGTTCTATTTACCCGATTGCCCGAAGCGTTTTTGGCACACCGCAGGATACTAAACACCCCAATTACGCTAACATGATTGACCAGGTGTCGGACGCCATTAAACCCCTTTCCAAAAATATCGTATTCGTATCAGGACATGATCATAACCTACAGCTGATAAAAGAAAATAATTATAACTATATCGTCAGCGGTGGCGGTTGCAAACAAAACCGTACTTCTCAAAACAAGAATAGTTTTTTTAATTCCACCTCAGAAGGTTTTGCTGTAATGGAGATATCTACTACTAAGAATGTTTATATCTCATTCTATACTGTATCAGATTCTGTAACAAAGAAATACAATGAACCGTTATTAAACTTCTCTGCTATAACGGAAAACCCTGAAGGTGAAATTAAACTTACCAGCGATGAACTTAGTAAAGACAAAGTGATAAGACCGGCAAGTAAGAATTTTCCAGTTGCAACCGGACTTAAGAAATTTATAATCGGGAATAACTATCGTACTGAATGGTCAACCCCGGTAGAGATGAAGGTCTTCAAGATCAGTGAAGAAAAAGGAGGTCTTTCCATAATAAGCCTTGGCGGAGGAAAACAAACACAATCATTGCGGCTGAGAGATAAAAATGGAAAAGACTGGATGCTGCGGACAGTGGATAAACTGGCAACAAGGGCCATTCCCAAAAACCTGAGAGGAACTTTTGCAGAAGACATCGCACTGGAGTTAAATTCCGCATCTTATCCGTATGCGCCATTAATTATTCCCCCATTAGCAGATGCTTTAGATATTGCTGCCCCACATCCTAAACTCTTTTTTGTTCCGGACGATCCTGCTTTCGGTGTTTACAGAACAACTTTCGCTAATAAAGTTTGCATGCTGGAAGAAAGAAATGCCGTAAATGACAGCCTGGAGATGAAATTGATCAGGCAGCTCTTTCACCAGGCGCCTAAAGAAATAAATCTTTCCAAGGAAACGGATGAAACTAAAACAACGGCGAAGTTTTTTGACAAGATGCTGGAAGAAAACGATCACCGCCCTATACAGGAGGAAGTATTAAAAGCGAGACTGCTTGATATAGTAGTGGGTGATTTTGACCGTCATCTTGATCAATGGAGATGGGGAAGTGTGGACACTGGTAAAGGCAAGATTTATTATCCTATTCCCCGTGACCGGGACCAGGCCTATTTCTATTCTGATGGCTTTTTGCTAAAAGGATTAAGCCGCAGAGCCCTGCCTTTTCTGAAAGGATTCAGGCATGATATTCCTAAAATCGACTGGCTGGGGTATAGTGCAAAAGATTTTGATCGTCTTTTCCTTACTGACCTGGATGCCGATGAATGGAAAACTATTATAACAGAAACAGGTCAGAAACTTACCGATTCTGTTATCCGCAAATCAATAAATGAATTACCGCCTGAAATTGCCCGGATAAGCGGAAACACTATTGCTGAAAAAATGATCAGCCGCCGCAACCTTCTTTCCACAGAAGGAATGAGGTATTATCATTTCATTTCCAAAAAAGTAAATATCCTTGGCAGCAATAAGAAAGAATATTTTAAGGTCAGCAATTATGGCAATGGCCTGCAGGTAAAAGTATATGCAAGAACAAAGAAGAGTGATACCAGCTTTGTGATGTACAGCCGGGTGTTTGATCCTTCTGTAACAAAAGAAATAAGACTATACGGACTGCATGATGATGACCTGTTTGAAATTGAAGAAAATGCCGAATCAAGAATTAAGATCCGTATCATAGGTGGAAAAGGATATGACACCTTTGATATAAAAGGACATGTAGAAACCTTACTATATGACCTTAGGGATGGCGGAAACCATATCAAAAACAAAAGCCATGCAAAAAACCGTTTTTCCAATGACGCTCCTGTGAATGATAAAGACATATTTGGTTTCAACTATAATACAACCCGTTTTCCACAGCTGCATTTTGGTCAAAACACTGATGATGGATTTTGGATCGGATCTGCTTTTTCAAAAAGAACTTATGGTTTCAGGAACCTGCCTTATGCAACTGATCAAAGATTTTCAGTATCGTATGCAGTTACCCGAAAGGCATGGCAGTTTAATTATACCGGAGAGTTTAATCATATCTCCCGGAAAACTGACCTGATAGTTAATATCAATTATTCCTCGCCGGCAATAAGAAATTTTTTTGGCCTGGGTAATAACTCCGGGATTGATCTCTCAAAAACAAAGGACTTTTATCAAAGCAGGTTTAAACAGTTTGAAGCAACTGCTTTACTGAGAAAAAGATTTTTTGAAAAACTGCATCTTTTTGCCGGCCCTTATTTTTTTAGCTACCGGAACGATATTACAGACAACAGGAATAATTTCTTTGGTAAACCATCTCAAAATGGGCTTGATTCAATCACTATTTATAGTAAAAAAGATTACCTGGGCGCTAAGTTTATGATGCTGGTGGATAACCGTAATAATGATTTGTTCCCCACCCGAGGTATGCACTGGAAAACTGAATTAGTTTCTGCAACAGGGCTTAAAAAAGGCAATCACAACTACACTGCCTTTACGTCTGATATGTCCGTGTATGCCAGTTTTACTGATCCGGCAAAATTTGTGGCCGTAGTAAAATTTGGCGGCGGACATATTTTCAGTAAAAACTATGAATATTTTCAGGCTCTTACGCTTGGCTCGGGTAATAACCTCTATGGTTTTAGAAAAAACAGGTTTGCAGGCACTTCTTCTTTATACAGTGGTCTTGAGTTGAGGATAAAACTCTTTGGTATGAGTTCCAATGTACTGCCTGGCCAGGTTGGATTAACCGCTTTCTATGATGCCGGCAGGGTCTGGCTTCCGGGTGAACGTTCTTCCCGCTGGCATGGAGGATATGGTGGCGGCCTTTATTTCATGCCATTTAATCTCTTCGTTATATCGGCCAATGCCGGATTTTCTGAAAAAGAAAGGGTCTTTAACTTTACTCTGGCCAAGCGCATCAATTATTCTTACTAATATCGGGCTTTTGGCATGAAATCAGTCAAAACAATACACGGCGGCAATAAGATCATTGCCGGATCAGTTATCTCTTCCACTGTATTACTATCCTTCATTTTTTCTTCTGTATTCTTTAATAATGAACCGTCTATTGACAAGGAAGCTTTTGCAGCTATTTCACCTTATATCGCTTCGGGTACTACCCGGGTAATGACTTTTATTTCCTTTCTGGGTAAACACAGTTTTCTTATACCGGCAAACCTGCTGTTGATTCTGGTGTTTATGTTGCTAAAGAAAAAATGGATGGCGGTAAGGGTGGTACTTATTTCTTTAAGCAGCCTTGGATTAATGTCTTTATTAAAAAACCTGCTGAAGCGGCAACGTCCGCCCGATCCTCTTATTGAAGGTATTACCAATTTTAGCTTTCCCAGCGGGCATGCTTTTATGAGCATGGCTTTTTACGGATTACTGATCTGGTTTACGATAGTAAGTAGTAAAAACAAATGGCAAAAGAATTCTATCATTATTTTCCTTTCAGCATTGATCCTTGCTATTAGCTTCAGTCGTATTTACCTGCGGGTCCATTATGCTACTGATGTAGTGGCCGGTCTCTTAATTGGTTTTTTATGGCTTATAGCCTGCCTGTTTATTATTCAGAAAATAGAATCACGGTTTATAAACAAATCGTAGGATAGTAGCTTTCCCTGTTACTCCTTCATTGGAAATATACATATCACCATTAGATTTAAAAGTAAGTCCTTCCGGCTGAGGAAATAGTTTTTTGCCAAGTTCTGTAACAGTTTCTACTTTGCCATTAAGACCGGCTATTGCCAGTTGGTTACTGGCAGAAGAAACAATAAACAGTTTTTTTAATACAGGGTGTATAGCTGCTGCTGAAGGCTGAAATTTTGATGTTTTGTGAGGAGAAAGGTTTCTCACTTCATCCGCATCAATAGTATACAGCGGGCTGTTATCAAATCCTGTTGAATCCAGGTAAAAAGCAAAAGTACTTACTGATGATTTATTATCCATTTCACAGTTTTTGCAGATAAGCACCAATGCGTTACGGGCAGGGTCGTAGTACATGGCTTCAAAATCATTGGTGCCGGTAATACCAAGTTTACCTATCTCGTGTCCGTACACTTTCCCGGTGCTGTCCTTAATAACTTTTGTAATCATTCCGTCACTTCGCAAAACATATGGCACACTGTTTACCAAAACCACATCTTCATAGTCTCCTTTATTCCCAAAAGTATATTCAGCTTTTATGGCCTTACTCTCTTTATCCAAATAGTATATTTTTCCTGCTTCATCATAATGGGCCACAAATTCATCTTTCCTGTTATCCCAGGCAAGGCCGGATATTTCCCTGAGCTTTAAATCTAATTTGTGAGTGAATACTTCTGAAAAATTATAATGCGGCGGCGATTTTATTATACGGGGTTTTTTCCCTTTACAAGCAGATTGCGATATGCCAATCAATAAAGCCAGGAAAGAGAATAGGAACGATAAATTAAAAAATCTCATTCTTTTAATTTTTATTAAATTTATTAAAAGTTATCTGTATAACACGATGGAAAATCAGGCTGCTCTTCTGAAGGATGCCCAGGACTTTGCTTCCAACCTTATTACGACCAGGGTTGGCAAATCTGTTACATTTCATACGCTTCAGCACACCCGGGAAGTAGTGGCCGCCTGTGAAAAGATAGCGGAAAATGTACAGTTGCCTGAAGAAGATAAGCTGGCACTATATATATCCGCCTGGTTTCATGATACTGGCTATAGCGCCGGGCAGGCAAAAGATCATGAAATTGTAAGTGTGCAGCATGCCGTTGATTTCCTGAATGCACATGGTATAACCGGAGGGTTGATTAATAAAGTCACGGGATGTATCGTTGCTACCCGCATGCCCCAAAATCCTTTGACCCTGATTGAACAGATCATCTGTGATGCCGACCTGTTTCATTTAGGAGCAGATAATTTCAAAGAAAAAAGCAGGTTGCTAAGAGAAGAGTTAAAAGGATTTGGTGGTGAAGACCTTTCTAAAAAAGAATGGCGGCAGAACAATATCGCTTTTCTGGAAGCACATAAATATTTCACTCCCTATGGACAAAAAAACCTGCAACCCGTAAAAGAAAAGTACCTGGTTGAATTAAAAGAAAAAAAACCAGCAGATATGGCTAAACCTGAAAAAAAGGAAAAAGAAAAAAAATCCAAAGAGCCAGAACTAAATGAACAGGCTGCAGCGGATGCCAAAGCAAAAAAGGCAAAAGAAAATCAAACCGAAAGGGGTATCAATACGGTATTCCGTATTATGGCGCAAACACAAAATAACCTGAGCCAGATGGCCGATTCAAAAGCCAATATACTCATCTCTGTGAATGCGATCATACTCTCTATTGTTATTTCCTCACTTTTTACAGAGCTTCAAAAAAATCCGAATCTGAAGATACCCGTTATGTTATTGGTTACCCTTTGTGTGGTGGTAATTGTTTTTGCAATCCTGGCTACCCGGCCCAATGTCAACCACGGCACTTTTACGCAGGATGATATCCATAATAAAAAGACCAATCTGTTATTTTTCGGCAATTTCTATAAAATGAGCTTGCAGGATTATGACTGGGCCATGCTGGAAATGCTGAACGATAAGAATTATCTGTACGGCAGTATTGTGAAGGATAATTATTTCTTAGGTGTTGTACTGGCAAAAAAATACAAGCTGCTGCGTATTGCCTATAATATTTTTATGTATGGCCTTATTATTACTATGATCGCATTTGCCATAGCAGGTATGATTCCGGAAGCAGGTGAAGTATACACTCCCGGTTAATAGCAGTATGCACTGAATAAATAACTTTTTTACAATAATGGGAACTAGTGGTTCCCATTATTTTTTTGGCAGGTACGCTATCAATTCAATCTCAAGCCTTGCATCAGCCATAAATAATCTTGGTATCTGTACCCAGGTAGCTGCCGGAAAATCGTTCTTATAATATGCTTTCCGCACATCATTATATCTTTTCATTGCTTCTATATCTGTAGTGTACAGGTTTTCCTTTACCACATTCTGAAAAGTGGCTCCATAATTTTTCAGTGTTCTCTCCAGTGCGTCATATACCCTTTTTATTCCTTCCGGATTTACATCCCTTGCTACTGTACCGGATATATAAATGACATTATCCACTTTTATGGCTTGTGCATAACCAGCAGTGGTATCCTGCGTACCATTGCCCCAGTTGTATTTTTCTTTTTTGATATTGTTTTCCTGTGCCTGCATGGCGCATACCAATACCAGCTGGAAGCACAACAGAAGGAAGAATATTTTTCTCATAACTGATAAAATTTGATCTGAAAATACAAATCTCATATCTGCTAAAAACAAAAAATCCACCAGTGGTAACCGGTGGATTTAAATTATTCAGAATATCTTCTAATTGGCCCTGCCCAGCATTTCTTCCAGCTTCATCACCAGTTCTGTTTTAGTAATGGGTACTCCCATGATTTTATTATATCCTTTTGCGTCTGTCATATATACATCTCGGATGATCCTGATAAGCTGGCCGTTATTTATTTCTGGTATTAAAATGGTTTCAAAATTTTTAATGATCTGGCCAAGATTTTTCGGGAAAGGACGGATATACCGAAGATGTGCATGGCTTACCGCATGTCCCTGTGACTGTAATTCTGCCACTGCCGATTTGATAGCTCCATAGGTAGACCCCCAGCCCAATACCAGTATTTTGCCTTTTTCTGGACCGCTATCCAATTTTTGTTCCGGTATATAATCGGCGATCTTGTCTACTTTCTCCTGCCTGATCTTTACCATCAGCTGGTGGTTCTCCGGTTCATAGTTTACATTACCGGTAATGTTTTGCTTTTCCAATCCACCGATCCGGTGCTCAAGACCTGCTGTACCCGGCACAGCCCAGGGTCTTGCCAGCTTTTCATCCCTCTTATAAGGTGTAAATTTTTCTTCTCCTTCGGCCAATGCTTTTTTGAAACTTACTTTTATTTCAGGTAAATCAGCTGACTGAGGATACTTCCATGGTTCAGCGCCGTTGGCAATATATCCATCACTTAAAAAAATAACGGGTGTCATATGCTGAACAGAAATTCTTACTGCCTCATACACTGCATCAAAACAATCTGTAGGGGTGGATGCAGAAACAATTGGCATAGGACATTCACCATTTCTGCCATAATAAGCCTGCATCAGGTCACTCTGTTCTGTTTTTGTTGGCAAACCGGTAGAGGGGCCACCCCGCTGAATGTTTACAATCACCAGGGGAATTTCAAGCATTACTGCCAATCCCATAGCCTCTCCTTTTAATGCTATACCCGGTCCGCTGGAAGTTGTTACGCCTAATGCGCCACCATAGGCAGCGCCGATAACAGATGTGATGGCAGCTATTTCATCTTCAGCCTGGAAAGTACGGACACCAAAATGCTTATACTTGCTGAGATCATGCAGGATATCCGATGCCGGTGTGATAGGATAGGAACCAAGGAATAATGGCAACCCGCTTTTTTGAGAAGCGGCAATCAGGCCATAAGCCACTGCCTGGTTACCCATAATGGAACGGTAAGAACCGGGCTCCATTTTGGCCTTCTCCACTGAATAGGTGGTGGTAAAAGTTTCAGTAGTATCCCCATAATTATAACCGGCCTGCAATACTTTAATATTGCTCTCCAGGATATCAGGCTTCTTTCCAAACTTCTCTTTCAAAAAATCGATTGTGTTTTCCATGTCCCGGTTATACATCCAGTAAAGGAAACCCAGTACAAACATATTCTTGGCCCTGTCCTTTTCTTTCATTCCCATCGTAATGTCCTTCAATGCCTCACGGGTCATTTTGGTAACATCCATCTTTATCACTTCGTAGTTGTCAAGGCTATTATTTTCTAAGGGATTCTCTCCCTCAGGATAATTTGCCAGCCGGAGATTTTTGGCATCAAACCCATCTGTATTGGCGATAATCTTTCCTCCTTTTTTTAATGCGGTCAGGTTAACTTTTAAGGCTGCCGCATTCATAGCCACCAGCACATCACAGGCATCTCCCGGAGTAAATACCCTATCCGAGGAAAAGCGCAACTGGTATCCGCTAACGCCGGGCAGAGTGCCCTGCGGAGCCCTGATCTCCGCGGGGAAATCCGGGAAGGTTGCCAGGTCAAGCCCCAATAGAGCAGTATTATTGGTAAACTGGCTGCCCGTCAGCTGCATACCATCACCACTATCGCCTGCAAACTTGATTACTACGTCATGTAATACTTCCTGTTTTCTTGCCATTATTGATAAGTTATTCTGCGAATTTAAAACAAGTTGGCTTTGGTTGGTGCATTGATTTTTGTCATCCAAAAATGCTACAGGTATGAGAAATATCAGCTACAATTTTTATATTGTCGTTATAATTATTTGTATGCTTAAAACCCTGAAACTACTCCTGGTCATTTCATTGTTAATACCGGGCTTTATTCTTGCCCAAAATGAAGATGATATTTTTGAAGCCAACCGGATGAAAAAGATATTCCCTGATGACCGGGTAGCCGCCTCACTGGTGGAAGAAGAATTCACTTTCGACAGGGGAAGAAGTGGCGATAAGCTGCCGGTAGTAACAGCCACCCGTAATGTGGGTATCAATTTTCTGGCCCTCCGGGAAAGAGCTGGTATCCAGTATTTTGATTTTTACAATTCTTTTTCCAGTATCACATCTTTTAAGCAACTGGAAAAAAGAAAAGGGATGTTCGGCATAAAAAAGAACTACAATGTTGGTTTTGCCATTGACCGTTCTGCCAGTTCCAGTGAAATATTCTCCGATGACAGCCGGGTAAAATATTTCAATATCGGCTTTGCCGGCTATGGAGATATTGCCCGGGTAGAAACAGAAAAGAAATATTTCGACAGCAAGTACCTTACCTCCGCCTATTTTCATAGCTGGTTCCCGGCAAAAGAAAAGATCATACGGGTGAGAATACCTGATTGGCTGGAGATGGATATCCGTGAATTCAACTTTGAAGGCTATAAAGTAACCAAACAAAAAACACAGGAAAAAGGGGAGACCATCATCACATTCAAACTTCAGAATGTGACAGCCATGAAAAATGAAGCCAGGGCTATCGGCGCTGCTTATCAATATCCGCACCTTGTATTTGTTGTAAAATCATTTAACTATGACGGCAAAAAAGAGAAAGGCTTTGCTGATGTGGGCGACCTCTACAGCTGGTACAACTACCTGTATAAAAAATGTGTGAACAGGCCCGATGAATTAAAAGCCAGGGTTACTGAGCTTACAAAAGGAAAAGCAACCGACATTGATAAAGTAAAATCCATCTTTTATTGGGTACAGGATAATATCAGGTATATCGCTTTTGAAGATGGGCTGGCTGGTTTTATACCGGCCACGGCACAGGAGGTGTTCAAATCAAAATATGGCGATTGTAAAGGAATGGCCAACCTGATGACTGAGATGCTTAAACTGGCCGGTCTTGAAGCGTATATGACATGGATCGGCACCCGCCACATTCCTTATGATTATACACTGCCTTCACTCGCAGTAGATAATCACTGTATCAGCACAGTAATGCTGGGCGGAAAAGAATATTTTCTTGACGGTACAGAGAAATACATACCCTTTGGTGAATATGCCTGGCGTATACAGGGAAAAGAAGTGCTGATAGGCAAAGGTGAAAAGTATGAAGTAAAAAAAGTACCACTGCAGGATAAGGAAAAAAACAAGATACTTACCCAAACCAGTTTCCAGTTAAAGGATAATGTACTGAAGGGACATGTAAAAGCCACACTGAC
>JAKQEA010000072.1 GCA_029558715.1 Bacteroidota bacterium
ATGAATATGGTTAGGCATGATAACATAACCGGAAATAAAATGTCCTTTCCCTTTCAGATGGTCAAACCAATTGTACACTGCGTCGTAACTATTGGTTATTTGTATTAATGGCCTCCACTGATGGCAGGTGAAAGTGATAAAGTAAATTCCATCAGGTTCGGTTATCTGTCGCTTTACAGGCATACAACAATTTACAACTTATTTGTTTCTTCTCCGTAGTACGGCGAGTGCCACAGCCCCAACACACAAAGCCATCTGACACATCGCCTGCGAAATGTTGTGGACACTCGGCAAGGAAGAAAGGTTAGTTGTCGCTTTATAGACATACGACAATTTACAACTTATTTCTTTTTCATAATACGGCGAGTGCACAAAACCCACTCCCAAAGGTATCTGACGCATCGCCTAGAAAGGGTGGCGGACACTCGGCAAGGAAGAAGGCTAACCGTGTTGTCTTTTTTATTTATGCAACCATGCTACGGAGAACGGGGCATTTTACAAATCCTTATTTCGTTTATGATAAAAAACAGAATAAACCTTACTGATACAATATTTATTATTGGGTTTTTCTATATTAAAGTAAACACTAAATTCATCTAAATCTTTTTTATGTATTTCATTATTATATTTTTGTTTTATTTCGCCAGCTAAGATTGTAATATCCTTAGGCTCTGCATGCAAATTAATAGCAACCCTCATTCCCTTTTCTTTTTCTTTGGCTGAGATTTTTGTATATGGTCTCGCCTCAACAATTTTATATATAGTGTTAGTATCTACCGGCATGTTTAAAGAATTATTATTAATGGAAGAATTTCTATCTAACATATACGTGGCCTCCATTTTACCTGTTGCGGTATCAAAATCTCTAACATAAAGCTTCTAATATTTGATATTAGCATTTGCTGTGTCATTAAAAAAAATCTTACTTATTGTTTGTACAAAAGAATCTGCACTAACAATATCCGAAATATTATCACCATAGATGTGCATACGAATAGTATCGCAATTTGTAGGAATAGTGTCGGGGTTCTTGTAATAGTTGTTGAAGTACGCATTTTCCAACTTTAGTGTACTTTTTATAGAGTCAATTACTTTTTGTGAACCATATTTCCCTTCGCAAGGGGCATAATAAGTATCTTGACCAATACAACCACCCAAAAGAAAAATTGTTCCAAATAAAAAACTTAAGGACTTTTTTTAAACATTTCTTATTGCTGTTTGTACTTAAATAATTTTATACGTATTAAAATGCTTTTTTAATACCCTTATTTGACCCAAAAATAATTTTAGGCCGGCTTAAAACATTATCCCCCACAGGTGTTAGTATAATATTTCCTGCACTGTTTTTTTTCCCTCCCGAGTCTTCTAAATTTACAACTTCCCAGCCGATGTCTCACCGCCCGGCCTGGTGTACAGGGTGGACTCGGCGTTCTTTTTTAACGATACTGCTGAATTCATATCAGCCTTCTACCCCTGTTATTTTTCCGCCCGGAGTCTCCTCCAGGCTCAACTCTGTGACAGGGACTCAGAATCTGATTTACTTATTCCATTCTTCAGGTACCGGAATACCTGTATTAACAGTAAGTGTATCACTGAACCATTTCCTTACCTTCTCCCCTGTTTCATCTTTAAAGGATTTATGATGATACTCATTTGTATCCGGTTCATACTGGTATTCATTTTTCCAGTCATTATAATGCAACGCCACCTGTTCAATAGCATAAAGGATATAATGAATTTCCTCATCCGTCATGACCGGGTGAATGGACATCCGTACCCAGCCTGGCTTGCAGGAAAGATCGCCTTTGTGTATTTCCTCCAGTATTTCATAAGAATGCAGCTGATCTACATGCAGCAGCATATGGCCGTAGGTTCCCGCACAGGCACAGCCTCCTCTTGTCTGCACCCCGAATCTGTCATTCAGTAATTTGACGACAAGATTGAAATGGGCGCCTTTCAGTAAAAAAGAAATAACACCGAGGCGGTGCCTCGTTTCTCCCTCGAGTATTTCAATACCGGGTATACCGGGTAATTTGTCAAAAATTATTTTCAATAACTCTTCTTCCCGTTTCAGCATTTTCTCCACTCCCATTTCTTCTTTCAGCTTTACAGCCAATGCTGCTTTAATCCCCTGAAGGAAAGGTGGTGTACCGCCATCTTCCCGGTGCTCAATGTCATTAATGTATTCATGTTGTTTCCATGGATTGGTATAGGTAACCGTACCCCCGCCAGGTTGATCGGGAATGATGTTCTTGTATAATTTTTTATGAAACACCAGCACTCCCGGTGTTCCCTGCCCGCCTAAGAATTTATGCGGAGAAAAAAAGACAGCATCCAGGTGCGCACCCTCTTCTTCCGGGTGCATATTTATAGATACATAAGGAGCTGAACAGGCAAAATCAACAAAACAAAGTCCGTTGTGAATATGCACTAACTGAGCTACTTTATGGTAAGGGGTCTGGATGCCAGTTACATTGGAACAACCGGTAATAGCCGCAATCTTATGTTGCCTGTCTTTATATTCAATCAGCAATTTCTCTAATGAAGACAAACATATGTTACCCGATTCGTCGTTTGGAATGATCTCTACATCAGCAATGGTCTCCAACCAGGAGGTCTGGTTAGAATGATGTTCCATATGTGACACAAAGACCACTGGCTTCAGATTTACATCCACATCAAGATAATTACTGAATAGTTCGTGGATTTTTAACACACTGTTCGTCAGTTCATGTGAGGCGGGTAATCTTCCCGGTTTTACATAATCCATGATGCGTTCGGGAATACGGAGCCCCAGCAACCGTTGTAATTTATTTACGGCACCCGTCATACCACTACCAGCAAATATGAGAACATCATCAGGGCCGGCATTGATATGCTTTTTAATGATCTGTTTGGCCAGTTCATAGGCTTTGGTCATCGCAGTACCGGTCACTGTTGTTTCCGTATGAGTATTGCCAAGCAACGGCATGATCTCCCTGGCAAGGCGATCTTCGATAGGCTGATAAGCCCGGCCACTGGCTGTCCAGTCGGCATAAACCATTTTTTGTGAGCCATAAGGCGATTCAAAACTGGTGTCTATTCCAATGATATTCTCCCGGAAGGATTTAAAATAGTCTTGTAGCAAGGGGCAAGTTTAATTTAAAAGTAAAATAATTTTCAAACGATAGTTAGTATTTGTGATTAACAGGGTTATTTACAACACAAACTGTAACCTTTCTGTGTCATATTCGTCCCATCGTTAACGGCTGTTAAAAAAGGCTAAAAATAGTTGCCATTTTCTTGTCTTACGAAATTAGTCGTATATTCGGGTCATAAATCGGAATACTATGTCAGCGCCAAAATTGATAAAACCAACGGAAAGTGAGCTGGAAATTCTCCAGATCCTCTGGAACAAAGGAACAGCTACTGTAAGAGATGTACATGAAGAACTGGCCCAGACGAAGGATGTTGGCTATACCACTACCCTGAAACTGATGCAGATCATGAATGAAAAGGGAATTGTGAAAAGAGATGATTCCATGCGTACCCATGTGTACCAGGCAGCGGTGAACAAGGAAAAAACACAAAAACATTTATTAGGAAAAATGATAGATAGTCTTTTTGGCGGCTCCCCAACACAACTGGTTATACAGGCATTGGGTGATGAGAGCCATAAGGCGAGTCCCGAGGAATTGGAAAAGATCCAGGCATTGCTGGATAGTCTTAAAAAACAATAACCATGACCGGCATCCAGCTTCACTTACTGCAAGCCCTTGGTTGGGCAGTACTCAACAGTCTCTGGCAAATGGCGCTGCTCTGGGTTATTTACCAGGTGGTAACTGCTTTTCTGAAAAATACAAAGGCATCATACAAAAGTGTGCTGGCAACCTCCCTGCTTTTTGCAGGTTCTTTCTGGTTTATTTATACGTTCCTTATTGTTTATTCCGGTATTTCTGAAGGAGGTACGGCAGGTACTTTAATTTCATCGGGCCATGAAGTCCATAACTGGTTGCTGCAAAGCCTTCCTTTTATTTCCGGGGCTTACCTGTTATTACTGGTGCTTCCTGTTTTGCGTTTTATCCGCAACTATCGTTATGTGCAGGTGATAAGAAAATACGGACTCAGCAAGATCAATGTGAACTGGAGAATATTTGTCAGGAATGTGGCGGCCAGAATGGGTATTAAAAAAACAGTTCAGATATGGGTATCCGAGTTTGTGACCTCACCGGTTACCATAGGGTTTTTTAAACCAGTCATATTAGTTCCCCTGGCAGCAATCAATCACTTAACCCCACCACAACTGGAAGCCGTTCTGCTGCATGAACTGGCTCATATCAGGAGATATGATTACCTGATAAACCTGCTGATAAATTTTATTCAGACCATTCTTTATTTTAATCCTTTTGTAAAAGCCTTTGTGAAGATCGTAGAAAGAGAAAGAGAAAAAAGCTGTGATGAAATGGTACTGCAGTTCCAGTATGATTCACATGAATATGCTTCGGCCCTGCTTACCCTGGAAAAGACGAAGCACCTGCAAAAAATATTGATCGTTGCTGCCACGGGTAATAAAAATGATATAACGCATCGTATTGAAACTATCCTGGGTGTACAAAAAAAACCGGCAATATCAGCCAATAAAATTGCAGGACTGGTTTCTGCTTTTATCTGCATCATTGCATTAAACCTTTTATTGCTATTGCCAGGAACACGGACTGATAAAAATAATACGGTAGCCTATACAGATTTCCCTTCTCCTTTTAACGTGGTCTATGATGAAGCTAAGGATAATGGTAAGGAAAGTGGCAATGAGATCAATCAACCTCCTGTTAATAACATAGCAGCTAACAGTAGTGAAATATCTACAGCTTCTGCTGTATCTGCGGCGGCCGTGGCTAAAGAGAGGGCTGCTTTAATAAATGAACAGGATATCCAGGACATTTCATCATACGCCTATAAACTGGCAGGCTTTGAAGAAAAAGATATACCTGAGCTAAAAAGATACCAGGAGCAACAGGTTAAAGAAGCACTGGAAGCATCCAGAAAAGTATTAGAAAGCACACAATGGAAAGTTGTAGAAAAAAGTATAGCAGATGCTTTTTCCGAGAAAGAAAAGCAGGAGTTGAAAAAAGTGTATGAAAAAGAGCTGAATAAGTTTGACTGGAACAAATGGGAAGTCAAACTAAAACAAGCCTATGAGAATATTGATTGGGAAAAGGTAAATAACCAGCTTTCTTATGCTATCAACCAGATCCGTATTGACAGTTTACAAAGAGTATATAATGATGTAGCCATAAAGCTAAATGAAATACAGAAAGAACTAAATGCTAACCAGGTTACCAGTATCCCCGATACAGATATTACATTGAAAGCTGTGGAAGACAGGAAAAGGAAAGTTCAGCAAACCCTGAATACCCTGAAAGCGGTTCGCAATAAGAAGATCGTTCACCTCTGATCCGTAGAAATTTAATAGCACCTCGGGCAGGCCTCGCTGTATTTATTACCAAGCAGGAATCCAAATACCACTTCATGTGTTCCGCTGTTGAAGTCCCGGAGAATATTATTATTGCTTGACTTATCGTAAGCATAGCTGACATTGAATGTATTACTGACATTCAATCCAAGCATACCAGCAAAACCATCCTGGTGACGGTAACTACCCCCCAGCCACAATTGATCACGGTATTGCAGTTTCAGGTTTACCTCCGGCTGAAATTCTTTAAATGAACTTCCTTTGATATACTTCACCATTACAGAAGGAATTGCATTTACATCATCAGATAACAAAAAGCGGTATCCTGCTGTCAGGAATAAATGCGGTACAAATCTTCCTTTGGTTAAAATAGAAGCATTATCATCTACAAAATTCAGTGTTTGCTGAAGTACGTTTTGTGCAGCAAAACCAATAAAATAATCCCGGGAGTACAGCCATAAACCAGCCGCCATCTGTGGCCTTATTTTAGTAAGCTGGCTGCTGAAAGCGGAACCAGTAGCCGGGTCACTCGGATCACCCGTACCTGAAAAATCATGTTTGCTTCCATCAATAGTAACTTTCGTAATACCGGCAGATAACCCTCCGGAGAGATTAGTGGTAGGGCTCAATCCGAGGTGATAGGCATAGGTGGCACTTGCTGTAAAAAAATTAAAACTTCCTGTTTTATCATTGATGATACTTAACCCTATTCCATGATGCGGCTCTGCGGCGGTGTAGCTCTCCCAATAGGCTTTTCCTCTTGGGTTCTCGCCGGGAACTTTAAACGATGTGGAAGATGTTCTGTAATCATTCTTACCCAATGGACCATGAATGCTTAAATAAGTAGTTTTCGGTGCACCATTAATACCCACCCATTGGTCTCTCACAGCCATTTTGAGATCAGTATAGTTATCAATACCCGCAATAGCCGGGTTGATGATGAAAGGATTCACCACATATTGTGTGTAATGAGGTCTCTGCTGGCTGATGGCCATCAGTCCGGTACACAATACAATCGCCGCTGTTATAAATATTCGTTTCATAGTACTACCTGATTATATCTACATAACCGGTAACTTTCGACCGGCCATTCTTCGGATCAATCACATAATAATAAGTTCCCACAGGAACATCCTTACCATTTACCTTACCATCCCATGCCGTAGTATAACCTACAGAACGGAACACTAATTGTCCATACCGGTTGACAACATCTATAGTACAACCCGGATAGCTTTCCAGGTATGGTATCACCCATCTGTCATGCACTCCATCTCCATTCGGACTGAAAATATTCGGAATGATCGGGGCTTTCAGCACTTTTACAAACACATTATCACTGGCCGTACAGCCTTGCGGTGTTGTAACGGTTAGTGTATAAGTTATATCATCGGTTGGAGAAGCAACCGGGAAAGAACTGGTTGGATCGTTCAGTCCTGTTGGCGGTGTCCATAAATATATCAGTGGAACACCTACATTCAATGCAGGGGTAAGAGTAACCTGGCCGCCTTCGAGTACAAACTTATCCGGGCCCGCATTTATTGCCGGTGCCGTAAAAATATCAAGGGTCTGTTCTTTATAGTTTGTACAGCCATTCGTTCCGGTATATGTATACCTGATATTGTATTGCCCCGCACCGATTGACGGGCTGAACAGACCCGTTGATGTTACACCAGTACCACTAAATACTCCTGCACCGGGAAGGCCATTTAGTAATTGTGCCTGTGTAATCTGGAATGTTGGCTTGTCTGTACAGGCAAAAGGTATCGGGTTGAATACAAGTGTCGGTGTGGCCAGCACTGTTATTGTCTGTATACTGGTGTTTACGCAGTTGATGCCGGAATAAGCCACATACCTTACCTGGAAGGTCCTTGTAAAGGGTGACCCGAATTCAGGATAAGTATGTGTATATGTTTCTCCGGGTAGTGGTGTATCATCCGTTGTTTTGATGGTAGGATTATTCAGGTAATCCCAGAATATTTCCACTTTAACCACACTACCAAAATCAACTGTTGAAGCATCAGTAATAGTTACCGGCTGATTGCTGCACAAAGAAGCGGGGTTTTGTACAGTAAACCCGGCAACAGGAATTGAACCATTAACAGTAAAGGTTTGCTGTACGGTGTCTTTACATCCATTATTGCTTGTAACGATCAATTGTGCCGTATAAGGTCCTACTACAGTATACCTGTGTGTTGGATTTTGTAATGTGGATGTGTTCGGGTTTCCTGCATTTGCATTCGGATCTCCGAAATTCCATTCCCATGCTACTATTGTTCCGCCTGCTACGGTACTGGTGTCGGTAAATGGTGCCATTGGGTCAGTTAAACAAACCTCAGGTGAAATGAAACCTGCTTTGGGTCTTGCATTGATAGTAACCTGGCTGGTATGAACAGCACTAATACAACCTTTATCTGTTGTAACCGTAAGAGTAACCGTATACGTTCCGGCAGCAGCAAATGTATGTGCCGGGTTCTGCAAAGTTGATGTGTTGGCAGCGCCACTACCTGGATCTCCAAAATTCCATTGCCAGTTAGTAAGAGCACCGGCATTGGCTACAGAGGCATCGGTAAAGCTGATTGTTCTTGTCTCACAACTTGGAACAGTGAAACTAAAGTCACTTGTTGGTAATGGATTTACTATCACAGTAGCTGAACCAGTCTGTACCTGGCTACAGGCTGTTCCGCTTCCTTCCAGTACACTCACCAGTGAATAGGTGAAAGTGCCGGCAGTTGTAGTAGGTACAGGCAAGGTAACAGAATTACCCGTCGTAGTTGTTATTGTTTGGTTCGGTCCGCCATTGATAGTGTAGGTAAATGTATATGGTGCAGTACCTGTATTTCCGGTAAATGTAATATTGGGAGAAGCAGTATTTAAGCAAACTTCTGCATCACCACTAATGGTGGCTGTTGGCAATGCATTCACTGTAACAACTACCGAACCTGTTTGTGCCTGGCTGCAAAGATTGGTACTTCCTTCCTGCACACTAAGAAGATTATAAGTGAACGTACCAGCAGTTGCAGTCGAAACGGGTACAGTTACAGAGTTACCAACAGTAGTGGTAACAACCTGGTTAGGTCCGCCATTGATATTATATGTAAATGTATAAGGAGCTGTGCCTGTTGATCCGGTAAAAGTTATGTTGGGAGATGCTGAATTCAAACATACGGTAGTATTACCCGCAATAGTAGCTACGGGTAGTGCATTCACCGTCACTGCTACTGATCCGGTTTGTGATTGAATACAACCAGTCGGGCTTCCTTCTTTTACATTTACCAGGCTATAGGTAAACGTACCTGTTACATTGGTTGGAACCGGTACTGTTACAGAATTACCAGCAGTAGTTGTAACAACCTGAGCAGGTCCGCCATTGATTGTATAAGTAAATGTATAAGGAGCCGTGCCATTTGAGCCGGTAAATGTAATATCAGGTGCTGCTGCATTCAAACATACAGTCGCATTACCAGTGATAGTAGCTGTTGGTAATGGCTTTACCACTACTGTACGGGTAGCAAAATTATTTACCGTTTGGCATCCGGCAGCCGATGTCACATTAAGTGTAACTGTGTAAGTACCGGCAGCTGTATAAATATGTGTTGGGTTCTGCGTAGTTACAACAGGAGAACCATCTCCAAAGTTCCAGCTCCATCCGGTAACTGTGCTGCCCGGAGCAGTGCTTACATCAGAAAATCCAATAAGACTTCCTACACAAACCTCCGGTAATGAGTTGAACGCAGCCTGCGGCTCTGCATATACAGTATTCAGGACCTGGTTTTTTGTATCAATACAACCATTATTGGAGATAACTGTCAGGCTTACATTAAACGGACCCGGAGCTGCATAGTTATGCAGCGGATTTTGTACTGCTGAAGTTCCTGCATCACCAAAATCCCATGCCCAGCCTGTGATAGTATTACCACCACCAACTGTTGACAGGTCATTAAACTGCGCCGCCCCTGATGGCAAGCAGGCAACTGGTAAGTTAAAATCTGCCACCGGGTTGGGATGAATCGTTACGGGGAAACTGAACAAAATACTTTGGCAACCTGAGGAAGTAACAACACTCAAGGTTGCATTATATGTCCCCGCAGCAGTATATACGTGAGTTTCATTTGTGCTGCTATTTCTGATAACTACGGGTGAACCATCACCAAAATCCCATGTCCATTGGGTAATTGCTCCTCCGCCTGTTACAGAAGATTGATCAGTAAATGTGATAACCTTTCCAACACAGAAAGGAGCAGCCGCAGTAAATAATGCTACAGGTGGATCGTTAATATTAACTACATGAGTAGTAGTATCTGCAATACAACCAATATCAGTTATCAATGAATACTTAACATTATAAGCACCCGGTGCAGCGTAGCTATGTGTGGGGTTATTAGCTGCGGAAGTATTGGCATCGCCAAAATTCCAGTGACGGCTTATGACAGCTCTTCCATCTGTATTTGAGTTATCAGTAAAATTTACCGGGCTGTTTATACAGCCGTTCGTTGTAAAATTAAAGTCAGCTATTGGAGGATTGAATACCTGTACATCAAAATCAATCTCCTGTGTACCACCACATCCATCTGGAGTTGGGTTTGTTGCCACTACCCGTATCGGATAGGTTCCTGTTGCTGTTATAACATAAGGAGTTGGTAATTGATAAATATATAAAGTTTTACCATTGACAATCGTTGTGGATGTAGGGATCGGTGCAGGAATAGTGACATCAACAATTCCCATGGCATTTAAAGCAGGCCCGAATATCCATTGTATGGAAGTGGGTTGATAAGGGAAAGTCATCGACAAATTAAACGGTGTGCCGCGACAGGTGGCTGGAAAATTAACAGTAGCCTGCTGATTTTGTACTGATATGTACTGGTAAATATCTTTAATATTTGTACCCGCATTATACCCATATGATTCTGCATTACCATACCCATAAGCGATTGCATTAAAGCCCGAGTCTGACTGAATAGTATGCTGACCTGCAGAAACAGATTGCACTAAATAGGAGAATCCCGGTTCCTGTGGATGTGGAATAAACAAACCCGGAGCAACGGGAGCACCATCTAATCTAAAAGAACTTATTGCTGTGCCGGTATTGGGAATTATAATATTAAAGTAATGCTGTAGAATATTAAAGTTGCCTGTTGCATTCCATAACACCTTACTAATGTTTTGCTCAACAGGGCTAAGATAAATGACCTCAGGGTCACCGGGCTGGCCACCATTTCCGCAAGCACCCTGGGAAGTCAGGTATTGAGCTACCATAATTGGTTTATCTGCTTCAATTCGTTTTGGCGTAGTTGACGCAGGTAGTTCATAATAAAAGCCTCCCTGGAGCGGTACACCTACCGGTCCTCCATTGAGTGTAACGACAGTTGCCGGATCGGAAACGCATATCCTGTAAATATTATTAGACTGATTGCCTCCCGTAGATACTGTAAGAAATTTCTTCCCCCACGCTGATTTCGGGAAGGCTTGTACCATATAGTTATCTGAAGAAGAAGAATTTCCATTACAGGTAATGCTTATCCTGCCACTTCCGGAAAACACTCCTATCCTTTTACAACCCGCCCCGGTATTAATACTTTGAATCTTTGAACCAGTCAGATCTACACCCGAATTTCCGGAATATTGTCCCAATATATTATATATCTCTCCCTGCTGAAGATTTACCAAAAATGGAACACCAGCAGGATGGTTAATTGTTGCAGCGCTTGGGGTAATTTCTACGGTTGTAGTTCCTGTATCTGCAGCCACAACATAAAACCAGCAATTAGAATTAGCAGTATTAGAAATATTCGTGTAATTGACAGAATAATACTCCTTCCCCAAGGTCGTTGTCGGGAATAGAATTGAAGCGCCTGATACACTTGCGTTATAAATATGAGCATAAGCTACTATCGGCTTATCACTTGTAATATGTATTCCTTTTTTCTCTGGTGCTGTTGATTCAACTCTAAGCCTTGCATCCTGAACACCTGTTTTTGGAATAGGTGCCGAGGTCAGGACTGTATTAGCAGCTACAAAATAGTTTTGAGTATACCCCAGACCGGGAATCGACACCGTGACATTTGAGTTCTGATCTGCAGCAAAGTATAAAACCATTTCCTGGGCGTTGTTACCATTCATGATCTGGTGATAACCATAACCCACCCAGAAATCCTTGCCTTTATTAGAAAAGTCTTGCGTATAGGAAATCCCGCCAGTAAAAATGGCAAGTAAAAGGGTACTTAGAAAGTGTAGTTTTCTCATTTAGTCCAAAGTCCGAGGTGAAGAAAGCGACGCTAATTTAATACAAAGAATTCTTAAAAAGAAGCATTTCAGGCAGATAGGAAAAATAAAAACAGTAAATCCCGAAACTCGTAGTTGTACGATTATGAATGACTTATGAGAATTTTTTTGCACCTGTTTTGTAATACAACCTCCCTTAGTTGGCTATCAAAAGCATCTCAATTTTGCTTAAATTTTTAATCTCGGTGTGATCATATTCATAAAATAATATATTAATCAATTTTATATAAAACAAATACAGAAATAATTGCCATAAATAATTTATTATCTGAAATTTAGGATGTAAATATTAAGGTTACTAATATTTAAAAAATATATCGATTCCAACCTATAATTATGATATTTTAATACACTATTAAATTTTATTTATTTATATTTATAAATTGATTATTAATATTTTATCATTTTTTAATAAGCTAACCTGTTTAGCTAAAAAATAACCTGCCTATTTTTGGTAAATACTAATTAAAATAGCTTAAAACAAAATTCTTAATAGGATGCCTATTTCTTAACCCAGCGTCTGAATACTTATAAAGCACAGTCCCCTGTCCTGCCGGCAAATATTGAAAGGGAATAAAGCCACAGACACCCCAAAGAAAGCAGTAGAATTTTATCCCCACCAGGTGAACTCTTTAACCCTACCTAAACAAGCTTTCTGCTATTTTGCAGTTTCATATTTCTAAAATGAGAGCCTTCATCAATCAGTCAGTTCTTTTTGCAGTAATCGGCATCAGCCTTCTTGCCTGTAAGCAGATCAGGGAACCAGATTTTAAGGGGATTGACAATCTGCGTACAACCCGCCTTGGTAGTTCCCAAACCACCCTCATGCTGGATATGCATTACTTTAATCCCAATTCAACAAAACTGAATCTGAAGAAAGCCAATGGTTACGCCTGGCTTGATGGAAACCTGCTGGGAAAATTTACAGTGGATACTATGATCCGGATACCGGCCAATGCAGATTTCCGGTTGCCTGTAACCCTGGAACTGGAAATGAAAAATGTGCTTAAAAATTCCATGTCAGCATTGCTGAAAAAAGAAGTAATACTGAAAATCGAGGGGAAGGCAAGATTGGGCAAGTCAGGTTTCTATATCAACTACCCTGTCAACTATGAGGGAAAGCAAAATATCAGCGAACTGCTGAAATAAAAAACCCTCCGTTTACCGGAGGGCAGAGTCTTTATTGCTGGGGCGGAACAGGCGGTGACGTTTTGGGTTTTGGATGTCCTCCTCCGTCCGAATTCTTTTTACATGATTTAGGCAACCGGTTGTAGGCATCTTCAGCAGCAGGTACATCATCCGCATCATACCCGCAATTAGCGATTGCCGTCTTTATTTGCTCAATATCTGTCCTGTCAGTTACATATTTCACCCGGGTCTCTCCCTTTCTGTAGTTTACATTTATATCCAGTATACCATCATACCGCTTCAGGTAAGTCTCTATTCTTGTTTTACAGCTTTCGCAAAGTGCATTGGGTGTTTTAATGGTGGCTGTAAGCACTGGCTTGGTTTGCGCCTGGCTTGCAACAGCGAGTCCCAGCATTGCAAAAAAGGTAAACAGCAATTTTTTCATGTGTTAGTTTTATTTTAAAAATTTATCACATGTTATTCGCCATAAAAATTAACATCGCCTGTTGGTATAAGTTGCTCGTTAATTTTTCATGGCTCATTTCATACGAATATCTTTATATGGCTGACTATTTCAGACAATTAAATTTACAACGTCCTTTTCCATCCTGACGGATCATCCCTCCATTTTAACAAAACTTGCTGTTGAGCCTCTGATACGATACCTTTTTGCACGGCCAGGTCAAGTAATGTTGGATAATCAGTAAGTGAATAGTATACCAATGATGCTTGTGAAAAGGCTTCCGTTGCAACAGGGAAACCATAAGTAAAGATGGACACCATACCAATTACGTTTAGTCCCTGTTCCTTCAGTACATCGACCACCTGCAGGCTGCTTTTTCCGGTGGATACAAGGTCTTCAATCACCACTACTTTCTGTCCTTTTTCGTAAAACCCTTCAATCTGGTTTCCCAGCCCATGCTCTTTGGGCTTTGGCCTGACATAGATGTAAGGCAATTTCAGCTGATCAGCTGCCATAGCCCCCCATGCAATGCCGGCTGTGGCCACCCCGGCCAGCAGTTCCGCTTCCGGAAATTTCTCAAAAACTACATTGCACATTTCAGATTTAATATAGTCCCTGGTGAAGGGGAATGATAACACTTTCCTGTTATCACAATATATCGGGCTCTTCCAGCCACTGGCCCAGGTAAATGGTTGTTCGGGATTTAGCCTAACTGCATTAACTTGAAGCAGTTTTTCAGCCACTACTTTTGCATCAGTCATGCCGTAAAGGTACAAGCTGCAAGGCACAAGGCACTATGTATATAAAAATTTACTTCGGCAATAAACCTCTTTTTCTTTGTGATGAAGTGGATGAAACTATTCAGCCATATATTCATCATGATGATGTTATGTTCATTGATGAGCTGAATACACATACCATAAAAACGATGATACATGAAATGCAACTGGAAAAAGTACATGCCGGGGTCTTTTTCCACCCGGACCTCGAAGAATTAAAAAAGGCCTTCTATAAAAAGTTTACCCTTATTACGGCTGCAGGCGGAGTAGTTGAAAATGAAAAGAAAGAGGTACTGCTGATTTTCCGCAGGGGTAAATGGGATTTACCAAAAGGAAAACTGGATAAAGGTGAAAAGCTGGAAGACTGTGCGGTAAGAGAAGTAGAAGAAGAAACCGGTTTACAAAAAGTAAAACTGCATGCTCCGCTATCTGTAACATATCACACCTATCATGAAGGAACAAAATTCATTTTAAAAGAATCTCACTGGTATACCATGAAGGTTGCTGGTGACCAGCAATTGATTCCGCAGGTGGAAGAAGATATTCATGAGATCAGGTGGGTGAAACCGAAAGACCTGGTAAAATATATTCCTGACTGTTTCCCGTCTGTAGCTGATGTGCTGGAAAAATTTACCGGTTAACTATCAATCTTTCCTTGCTATTACGGCAACAGTAAGGCGGCTCACACAAACTAATTTTTCCTTTTCATCATAGATTTTAATATCCCAGACATGTGTGCTGGCACCGATATGCAGGGGATAAGCAATACCTGTGACGAATCCTTCCCGGGCACTACGAATATGATTGGCATTTATTTCCAATCCTACACAGTAGAATTTACCATGATCAACGACCATAGCCGAGGCCACACTTCCTATAGTTTCTGCCAATGCACAGGATGCGCCACCATGCAGCAAACCGTAAGGCTGTCTTGTACGGTGATCAACAGGCATTCTGGCCTTCAGAAAGTTATCTCCCAGTTCAGTCCATTCAATTCCCAGGTATTCACCCATTGTTTCTTTACCAAGCTGGCCAAAATGCGCAAGGCTAAGATCTTTATGAAACCAGATACTCATAATTTATTTTGATAAGGAGTTAGAAACCACTTCCGGTAAAAAAGGTGCTGCATTACCACCGTTGCGGATAATATCACGAACAATGGTGGAAGCCACTGAGGTATACTTAGGCTCTCCGGTAAGAAATATGGTCTCTATTGTTTTATCCAGCGTGCGGTTAGCATCTGCAATCGTTTTTTCATATTCAAAATCACTTACGTATCGTATGCCGCGGAGAATGAAATTAGCTCCTATCTTTTGACAATAATTGATGGTCAGTCCTTCATACACTGCTCCTTCCACTCGTTCTTCGTCCTTGTATATCTCCCTGATCCATTCAAGCCGTTGCTCAGGAGTGAACATCGGCGCCTTGGCTGCATTTAAACCAATACCTACGATGATCTTATCAAACAAAGGCAATGCCCGGTTAATGATATCAACATGCCCGAGAGTAAGAGGATCAAACGTACCGGGGAAAAGACATATTCTGGACATAAAATAATGTTAGATGTTCAATGTACGATCAAAATATTGCAGACCGGTGCACATCATACACCCGACATCGTACATTTAATTATTTCGATTTGCTAATAAATATAAAACTGCCATTCTCACCGCCACACCGTTCTCCACCTGCTGTAAGATAATGGATTGTTTGCTGTCTGCCACATCACTATCCAGTTCCACTCCCCTGTTAATAGGGCCAGGATGCATGATCACAATTTCTTTATGCAGGCTATCAAGTAATTGCCGGTTGATGCCATAGGCAAGACTATATTCTCTTAATGAAGAAAACAGTACCTGGTTCTGTCTTTCCAATTGAATTCTTAATACGTTTGCGACATCACACCATTCCAGTGCTTCTTTCAGGTTGTAATTTACCGTTACACCTAATGCTTCGCTGATATATTTCGGTATTAGTGTGGGAGGGCCGCAAACAGTTACTTTTGCCCCCATTTTATTCAACAGGTAAATATTACTCTGTGCCACACGGCTGTGCATGATATCGCCGATAATAGCAACTTTTCTTCCTTCCAGCGACCCCGTTTTCTCTTTTATGGAAAATGCATCCAGTAAAGCCTGGGTCGGATGCTCATTAATCCCGTCTCCGGCATTAATAATAGCAGCCGGAATATGTTGAGACAAAAAATGAGGTGCTCCGCTGGCACTATGCCTCATCACCACCATATCAACCTTCATAGATAAAATATTATTAACCGTATCCAGCAGTGTTTCTCCTTTCGCTGCAGAGGATGAAGAAGCTGCAAAATTGATGGTGTCAGCACTAAGTCTTTTTTCAGCCAACTCAAAGGAAAACCTTGTGCGGGTGGAATTTTCATAAAACAAATTCACAATTGTCACATCCCGAAGTGAAGGCACTTTTTTTACTGGTCTTTGTAATACTTCTTTGAATTGTTCTGCTGTTGACAGAATGAGGGATATATCTTCCTGAGTCAGGTTTTTAATGCCCAGCAGATGACGAGTGGATAGTTGCATTAAAAGGCGAAATTAGGGTAATTTGTTCATTTTAGACCAACAAGCTTAGTTGTCTATCAGTACCACCTCATTATTTATGAGTTTCACTTTATCAGTTTTCCTGGTCTCAACAGTGGCCCCAACATAATCTGCCTGGATCGGGAACTGGCGGTGCTCCTTTCTGTCTATCAATACACAGAGTTCTACTTTGGCTGGCCGGCCATAATCAAGCAACACATCCAGAGCTGCTTTGATAGTGCGACCAGTGAAAAGTACATCATCTATCAGCACCACCGTTTTATTTTCGATGGCAAAAGGTATGTTCATCGTATCCGGGGCAAGAATCTCTTTACGGATGTCATCCCGGTAAAAGGTAATATCTAACTGGCCATACTGAATTTTCTGAGCAGTACTAATTTGCCGGATGTTGGAAACAATATCATTACCCACCACCACACCGCCTTGCTGTATCCCAACAAACACTACATCGTTCAAATCGGTATGGCTTTTAATTAACTGATCAGCCAGCTGTCGTACAGTATCAGAAAGTTGTTGTGATGTAAGAAGAACCTGCATTAGAATAATTTGTTCCGAAGTTACGGCTACAATGGATAAAAACTATTTCTTGGGGCTTACATAGTCTTCCCGGGGAATAATCATGGTGCCTTTTGGCATAGTAACCCCGAAAGCTCCCCTTTCTACCTTGCCTGCCAATATATGCCAGCCTCTTACCTGGTCAAATACTTCTAATACAAGACCGGGAAAACCAAAATAATCTAATGGCCCGGCGGGTTTAGGTATCGAGTCCGTAAACCATATCAGGGTTGAGTCATTTTTTTCATTCACATGCAATACTGACCGGCAACGATATCCCAGGATTTCTTTTGCATCATTTAAAAAAAGCCAGTTCTGGTTCTTAACTGAATCCCGGATGAGGAATTCTTTTCCTTTTGGCCACGCAACTTCATGATAATAAAAATTTGTATTGAAATTGTATAAGATGGCATGATGAATAAGCTTATTACCAAAATTCTTGTTCTTTCTCCATGGATCATTCTCCTGGGGGATACGATACCATAGAGATAAAGAGTCATTGAACACTAATCGGTCGCTAAGCCCCGGCAAGGTACGTCTTCCCACATTTATTGTTATGGTAGACAACCTTTCATCATACTTATAAATCACAGAATAACCATCCTGGGCAAAACAAGTTGCAGTTAATAAAAATTGTAGCAGAAAAATAGTCAGACGTATCAAGACTATCTATTTTTCCTGCATAAAAGGATATTTGTAATCCACCGGCGGATTAAAGGTTTCCTTGATCGTTCTTGCACTCAACCAACGATACAGATTCAAAATACTTCCTGCCTTATCATTTGTTCCGCTACCCCTGGCTCCCCCGAAAGGTTGCTGTCCTACTACGGCACCAGTTGGTTTATCATTGATATAAAAATTACCAGCGGCATTCCGTAGTTTGTTTGTCGCCAGTTCAACAGCATCCCTGTCTCGTGAAATTATTGAACCGGTAAGAGCATAGGGAGAAGTATTATCAACCAGTTCCAACGTCTTTTCAAAACTATTTGCCGGGTATATATAAATAGTCAGCACAGGTCCGAAAATCTCTTCACACATAGTAACATACTTCGGGTCTTTTGCCTGTATTATAGTTGGCTGAATGAACCAACCATCTTTACTGTCGCATTTTCCGCCTACCCATATTTCTGCTTTAGTATCTTTCTTTGCATTATCAATATACCGTTTGATGCTGTTAAAACTCTTTTCATCAATTACGGCATTGATAAAATTGGTAAAATCTTCCACAGTTCCCATTTTAAAACTCTTCACACCTGCTATCAATTTCTTTTTTACTTCCTCTGCTATATTAGACGGAATATAAGCTCTTGAAGCCGCAGAACATTTTTGTCCCTGGAATTCAAAAGCGCCACGCAGTAATGCAGTAACCACTACATCCGGATCAGCACTTTTGTGTGCCAGCACAAAATCCTTCCCTCCTGTTTCACCTACAATCCTTGGATAAGATTTATAATTGGCCATGTTTTTACCAATCGTCTCCCACATATTATTGAAAACACCGGTAGACCCGGTAAAGTGGACTCCGGCAAAGTCCCTGTGATTGAAACACACCCTGCCAATGGTGGGCCCATCTACATAGATCAGGTTGATAACACCATCCGGCAGACCAGCCTCTTTCAGTATTCTCATCGTCATTTGTGCTGAATATACCTGTGTATTAGCCGGCTTCCATACCACCACGTTACCACACATAGCAGCAGAGGTTGGCAGGTTACCCCCAATAGCTGTAAAATTGAACGGTGTTACCGCCAACACAAATCCTTCCAGCGGGCGATACTCCATACGATTGTGCATACCAGCACCACTGATGGGTTGTTGCTTATAGATCTCAGATAAAAAGTGAACATTAAACCTGAGAAAATCAATTAACTCACATGCTGCGTCTATTTCTGCCTGAAAAGCATTTTTACTCTGCCCCAGCATCGTTGTACCATTCATATATGGACGATACTTTGTTGCCATCAGGTCAGCTGCTTTCAGAAAAATGCCTGCACGGTTTTCCCAGCTCATATTAGCCCAGCTCTCCTTAGCAGCCAGGGCAGCTTCGATTGCCTGGTGTACATGCTTCTCTTCTCCTGCATGAAAATAACCCAGTGTATGTTTCTTTTCATGCGGCGGGTGCATGGCTACCTTTTTTCCTGTTCTTACTTCCTTACTGCCGATATACATTGGTACATCGATCTCCTGCTTTTTAAGTTCAGTCAATACCTCTTTTAGTCTTTTCTTCTCCGGGGAACCGGGTGCATAAGTTAAAACCGGTTCATTAACAGGCATGGGATATGAAAATGTTCCAAAACTCATAAATAATAATTTGAAGATTTGATAATTTGCCGATTGGCTAATGTGTCTTGTTTTTAGAAGAGGCTATTATTTTTGACAATACCCTGATTATTAATGAGCAATCATCCAGCAGTTCCTTACAATCCGGATAATCATCTGACTTATCACAAAGCAACAACCAATATTCAGTTTCGTCTGCCTCTTTAGCTGCAATTTTCATTTTATGAATAAAATCAGGTTTACTTTCCGCATTTTGCGCCTCCCGAACATTAGCTCCTACACTTGTACCAGATTTTAATAGTTGTGTTGCCAGAACGAATTTTTTCCCTTTTTCAAGTAATTCTGTGTACTTAATAATCTTCAAGGCAAAATCAAAAGTAAGTTCAACAATCAAATTCTTTTCCTTATTTCCTTGCATGGGAAATGATTTGCAGATTTGATGATTTGGTTATTAATGAAAATCAAAATTAATATTTTTTACACTCTAAATTATTTTCAAGATTTTACTTTCAAACTAACCATTACAATTACCATTATCACATTTCCAAATCGTTAAATCGTCAAATCAGCTTTTAGTTTCTTTTTCACTCATCAGGTAAGCTTTGATAAATCCATCCAGTTCACCATCCATCACCGGCTGCACATTTCCCACTTCATAATCGGTACGGTGATCCTTTATCATTTTGTATGGATGGAAAACATAGCTTCTTATCTGGCTGCCCCACTCAATCTTTTTCTTGGTGCTATTCACTGCATCTTTCAGTTCATTTCTTTTTCTCAGCTCTTCCTCATATAACCGGCTCTTCAGCATGGTCATTGCTTTTTCCCGGTTGCCCAATTGTGACCGCTCGGTTTGGCAAACTACCACAATACCTGTCGGGATATGTGTAAGCATCACTTTTGTTTCTACTTTATTTACATTCTGTCCGCCGGCGCCGCCGCTTCTCGCTGTTTCCATTTTCACATCTGCATCTTTTACCTCAATATTAATCGTATCGTCTACCAGCGGATATACAAACACGGAACAAAAAGAAGTATGTCTTCTCGCATTACTGTCAAAAGGTGAAATTCGAACCAATCGATGTACACCACTTTCTGCTTTCAGAAAACCATAGGCAAATTCTCCGTCAAACTGAAGTGTGCATGTTTTTATGCCGGCCCCATCCCCCCATACCCAATCCAGCTCTGTTACCTTCCAGCCCTGCTTTTCACCGTACATTCTGTACATACGGGCCAGCATTTCTGCCCAGTCCTGGCTTTCTGTACCACCAGCGCCGGAATTTATCTGCAATACTGCAGGTAATTCATCTTCTGGTTCATTTAATGTGGCTTTAAACTCTGCATCATCTAACAGATCAAGTGCCTTTTGGTAAGCTTCTTTTGTCTCCTCTTCGGTAGCATCCCCAGCTTTCCAAAACTCAAACAGCACGGCAAAATCCTCTACTCCTGTCTCAGCAGTTTCATAAAGCTTTACCCAATACTCATTCAGCTTGATATTTTTAAGAATTTCCGTCGCCCTTTTATTATCATCCCAAAAACCGGGGCTTAGAGAAAGTTGCTTGTCTTCGGCTATCTTTTGTTGTCGGTTACCGACGTCAAAGAAACCTCCTTATCCCGGCAATGCGGGACCGCATATCCTGTAATTTTTCCTGTGTCATGGCTGCAAAGGTAAGGGAAAGCAAACAGTTGGGATGTACAGGCAACTGAATGAATGCTCAGCTGAGTTTTCCTTTTCCATCAAAGAACTTTTCCTGAACTTTAATGTTCTAACTTTCGAAACAAAATCCCAGATATAATGAAAAAGTATTTTTTTATTCTTACAACAGCGTTTACATTATTACTTACTTCCTGTAACGAGGAAGGCAAAAAAAAGGAGGCTGAAATGAAAGAACCAAAAATGAGAGAAGAAAATGTTACCTACTCCCCTTCTGATATCAGGGATAGTCTCGTAATGGACGGCTTTGTAGCCTGGGATGAAAATATCGAAGGGAAACGACCGGCCGTACTGGTGGTACATGAATGGTGGGGAATGAATGACTATGTAAAAATGAGGGTAAGAGAATTGGCTAAACTTGGTTATATAGCTATGGCAATTGATATGTATGGAAACGGTAAAAGAGCTGATAATCCAACTGATGCTGGCAACCTGGCAATGCCCTTTTACCAAAACCCACAAATGGCAAAACAGCGGTTTGATGCTGCTGTAGAAACTCTTAAAGCATACAAACAGGCAGATGCCTCTAAAATGGCAGCCATTGGGTATTGTTTTGGCGGCACGCAGGTTTTAAATATGGCTAATATGGGAGAAGATCTTGTGGCTGTGGTAAGTTTTCATGGCGGATTAAAAGTAGTAACACCGGATAAAAGCAAACTCAAAGCACAGGTATTGGTTTGTCATGGAGGAGCCGATCCATTTGTCCCCCAGGCAGAAGTTGATATGTTTAAAAAACAAATGGATTCAATTGGTGCCAGGTACACCTTTAAAACCTACGAAGGTGCCACCCACGCCTTCAGCAACCCGGACGCCACTGCAAATGGTCAAAAATTCAATATTCCTATTGCATATAACGCAGCAGCTGATACCGCATCATGGAAAGATATGAGGGATTTTTTTGGAACAGTTTTTAAATAGTAGTTTTCCTATTCAAAAGACAAGCCCGGCATGTACCGGGCTTTTTTTATTCACGAAGTATATATAAAACGCTTACAATCATCGCTCATGCACAAAATACGATGCAGGATTCACGAAAAAATACTTAGTAAAGCTATGAATTACAAAAAGTAGTTTTTATTTTGTCGTCCCTTTGGACGTAAAACGAATCCCTTTGAAAAAAGTAATATTATCACTCTTTGCTGGTAGTCTCTTCCTGTCATCTTGCAAAAAAGAAAGCTTCGTTACCCCGGAAACGGAAGAACCTTGCTTACTTCAAACTTTTAATCCAGCCGGCCGATCCTATTCATCCGATTCGCTTGTTTCATTTGAGTGTACTTCAAAATTTTGCGGCCTGATGCCTATGAGTACAAGAAACTTCTGGATCTATGAAGATTCCGTCTTTACTGATGGTGTTTTTTCTCATATACAATATGACACACTTCGATTTAGCAAAACATGGAAAACATTGAGCGATGAACTGGTATGGTGGGAAAGTAATATCTCAGTTGGTCTTCCTGAAAAATTGTATGCTAATGATTCCGCTCTCTTCAAAATGGAAGATCGTTTATTTACTCCGGGTGTAACGGATGCCAAAAAAGAATACAGCCTTTTCCCGGGTGATTCACTTCGCTACCTGGCCAGTTTTGAAGATGCCGCAGCAATGGGCAGGTCATTGAAAATACAAGAAAAAATTACCACCCCGGCCGGGTCATTTGCAGATTATATTTATTTCGAGAAAAATGCCCGTAATTACCGTAAAGACCAGGTTTATTTCAAACCCGGCATTGGGGTGATCAGGTATATACAGGAAAAAGCTCCGATGGGTTTTCCGCAAATAAAACTGCAGCAGGTCTCCACGCTAATTGCCTATCACATTGAGTGATCCGGATTGATCTTATCAATCTGGCATTTCTCTCTATTGCTTTACCTGGGACGATAAGGGTAAATAATCAATCAGCGATTTTCCTGGCCAGTTCCTTCAACATCAGGGCATATTCAGCACTATAACTCTTCAATTCTTTTGGAGTATCAAATTTGGCACGGTTAAAAGCGCCTTTCAAAAAATAATAAGCCATCTCTGCCTGTTCGGGAGAATAGAAAAGTGAAGTGAATTTGCTCTCCGTATCAAATTTTTTCAACCCTATCCCATGCTGGTAAAAATTAACCGGTAATATTACTCTCCCGGGAATAAAATAAGAAGACTCATCAGCTATCAATTGAAAGTAAATTGAATAATATTCAAGTACCTGTACCAATCTCTTCTTAAGTTCATCGTCTGACTCAGACTTTAGTGGTTTCCTTCTCCACTCATTCATTGCAGGAGTGAATAGCTGAGTTGCATATCCATCTTCGATTTTTTTCAGATGCCAGATAAGTTTTATTTTCTCTCCGCCTGAATTAACGATTTCAGTCAACTGGAGGATATCATCTTTCAACCCGGTAAAAGTAGATTTAAAATTATCAAACCCCCTTCCTCCATCATAAACAAGTACATTTTCGTTCTCTTTTGTTCCCCATCGACCTTTAATGTCTATACTGTCCAGCTGGCTAAACTCACCATTAGGAGAAAAGCTGACCAGTTTCAAACACTTAAGCCCGGTTAAAGAATCCTGTATTGCAGCATATACTTTTTCCTGCTCATCACTTACCAGTACATCTTCAGGATATAAAACAAACCAATTGCCCGTTAGCGCCTTCTGTACATCAGTATGCTCATCGGCCTGGTTACAGGCAATTGCAAGGGTTAAGAAAAATAGAATGACATATCGCATACTGCAAATATAAAAGTCCCCCTGCAATGCAGGAGGACTTTGAGTACCAGTTCATAGAGATTAAGGTAAGGTTATCAGTCTTTGGTTGTTTCCATTATTCCATGTAAGCATTGCTTTGTTATCGCAATTACCATTATTCGGTGCACCATAATCAAGGAATAAAACTCTGCTGTTTATTTTAATTTTCAGTACACCATTGCTGATCCAGGGACAAATTACTTTCTTGATCAAAGGAGATTCAGTATTCAGGTTAATCGTCAATCCACCATTAAATTCTGTTTTTGATCTTCCTTCAATGCTGTATACATCATCCCGTATCGGGCGGGTAGCGCCTCCTTCAACCTGCTTTACATATTTAATACCATCATATTTATACCCTCTTCCGTTAGGGAAAGTAACTTTACCTCCCACCACTTGTACAGTAAATTTAATATTACTATTCTGGCTCAGGTTACTCACTACTTTCGTTCCTTCAATATGGGCACGGTTCAGGTAAAAATCAACAAAGGTGATAGTCATTACAGCACCCGGCCTGCGGATAGGTGCAGTCAGGTGAATAACAATAGCACCCCTGCGGTATTTTCCATCTGCACAAAGGCAACCGTTAGGTCCAAAATCGATGGTAATTGTTTTTGGATAAGTGCTGTCGTTGGGTGACACTGTAATTTCAGCGCAGGGGCCAAGACGTAAACGTAATTCAGCAAACGGAACAAGGCGGCCGCTTTCTGTTCCTGAGCGACCATACATGCTCACATCTCCTTCTTCTTCTGCAGCTACCATACTCACATCCTCTACGTCATCAAAGCTGGCTTCCGCCTGGCTGCTTTCATCAGATAAATTTGTAGCTTCTTCTTCAGTTAATGTATCAGTTGTGCTTGAAAGGCTGCTTTCTTTCTGACAGGAAATCAGGAAAGCAGATAATAACACTGCAAAGGCAGCGATTGTGATCCGGTTAAGTGATAAAGTTTTCATGGCTATACTTTTTGTTTATAAATTATTAACGCAACTTTGGAACTGAGTGGCGCAAGAAAGTTTAAAGACCATAATAAATTTTATTTTCCTCCCCGTTGAAACCTATCATACAATATTTAAGGCGGTATGTCTACGAAACAGATAAACAGGTTTTTATCCTTATCTCTTTATTTACAGCCATCCTCATTATTCTGAATTATCATTTTGATATTAATGGCTATATCCAAAAAAAAAGTTCGTTCTCTTTTAAACTTATCCTATGGTATATAGTCTTTTTGAGTGCCTTTATAATTCCTCATTGGCTACTATATCTTCAAAGGGAGAAAAAAAAGGATACAACAACACCCCGGCTTTTTTGGTTGTTTATCCTCTTTGCACCAGCGATCTTTTCCTTAAAAGTCAGTCTTGACACAGCATTAATCAATCTTCCGGATCAGAACCTGGAAAGCTACTGGAACTATATTCTTTACTGGCCTGTACTCTTATTAATAATTGCTGCCATTCTCATCCTGGTATGGATAAAATTTGATTATGAACAACCGTTTTATGGTTGTACTCTTCAAGGCTTACATACCATCCCATACTTTATAATGATACTATTCATGCTACCTCTTATTGGAATAGCATCCACTCAACCAAATTTCCTGGATATATATCCTAAGCTGAAAATAATTGGCGCTATATCATCAGAGACAGATTTCAGCTGGTGGCATAAGTTACTTTTCGAATTATCCTATGGAAGTGATTTTATCACCACGGAGTTATTTTTTCGTGGCTTCTTAATACTTGCTTTCATAAAATGGACGGGAAAAGATGCAATACTGCCAATGGCCGTCTTCTATTGTACTATTCATTTTGGCAAGCCATTGGGCGAATGTATAAGCTCTTACTTTGGTGGGTTGTTGCTTGGTATAATTGTATATAATACCCGGTCAATAGTCGGCGGATTACTTGTCCATTTGGGTATAGCATGGATGATGGAGCTCGGCGGTTACATCGGAAATTTGTATAAGTGAAAACTATATCGTCCACTCATCATGCACAATACCTATTAAGAAATACTTGTTATCAATTTTCTTAAATACCAGCCGCAGGCTCCTCCAGTCCATCCCATCGTACTTTTCTTCAAACCCGGAAAAATGACTATCAATAAAATCACATCCCGGATACATTGCCAGGATATTATTCTGTGAGTTGCCGGCGCCAAGAAATTCGTTGATGCTCATTTTCTCCGGGTTCAGAAAATCCACATCATACACAAAGCGCTGCATGTACTCATTTAAAGTCATCTTTATCGGATCACCGGTACCATCATACTCACCCCAGCGTATTATGTCCTGCTTTTTCTTCCCCATTTCTGCTATCAGTTTCAAATCCGTCAATACCACATCATTCAAAGTATCAACATATCCGTAAGGAGAAAAACGAAGACATTCAGCAGGATGAATAAAAAATGAAAGGGAGTCGTATCTTTTATTCTTTAGCACAGACATTATAGTACGGTTAAGAGAGGTAAGCTCCGACACCTTATCCGATTGTATGACCCGTATAGTATCCGATGGAACAGTTTCCGCCTGTTTTTCCTTAGAGGTTGATTTATTCCTGCAACTGTAAAATGAAATAAGCAGGAAAAAAGCAAAAAGAACTATTCTCATAACTAAGGTTTTAATTAAAAAAGCTACAAGCCTGTAAGCCGGATTCTGTTCCCGATATTATCGGGAGGCTATCATTTATCTGTCCCGGCAGTTACCTGCCGGGATCAATCTGCCTACCCTGTACCCTGTCTGCCGTAAGGCAGGCTTGGACGAGCCGTCCTCAAACGGTACTATATGTGGCATTTCAGCATGCAAGGTTTACCCGCTATTGATGTTACCATCAACAGCCGTAGGCTCTTACCCTACGTTTTCACCCTTACCCGGAGGCAGTTATTTTCTGTGGCACTGTCTGTTCTCGCCTGAGGCGAGACCCGGCTCTTCACCGGTGCATTGCTCTGTGCTGTCCGGACTTTCCTACCCAATGAAAAATTGGATCGATAGCCTGGCTTGTAGCAAATACAAAGGTAGAAATGTAAATCAGTATTGAAAGAATATTTCTGTAGCCCCGTATCCAAACCTCGGGTCATACTGGTTCACAAAAGATTTTACTTCTTTCTTCAGGCGGAGTATATCGTGTATTTCATCCCGCAGCTTTCCTTCCCCGATTCCATGTATCACAATCAATGAAGGCTGATGATGCAAGACCGCCAGGTGATAAAACTTTTCAAATGTTTTTAACTGCAAGCTTACGATCTCATAATTACTCATATGTTTCCAGTCATCAGTAAGCTTTTCAATATGAAGATCAACAACACTGCGGGCAGGCTCCAGGTGCTGCCTGGCTTTTGAAGCCTCATAGATTTTAAATCCTTTTGCTGCCAATTTTCCCATTTCCACCACCTCTTCATGTTTTTTATCAGGGTATTCTTCAAAAAGTAATTGAGAAAAAGTGGCCAGGTTCTTTTGCTTCAATTCTTCAATTTTAGCAAAAAGTTGTTTGGGCTTTAGCCTCACCGAAGCTTCAAAATGATTTTCTTTTCTTTTATCAGGAGTCACCAAAGTAAACTCAAAATCAAAAGTTGGACTGTCATTCAATTCTGAAAACTGAATATCATGAAGGTAAAAGTCCTCAAATGGGTGAATAATATTCCTCAATTGAAAGTCTGGTTTACCAAAAAAATGAAGTTTGTAAACAAAATTGTAAGCCGTTTCTGTATGATTCACCAAATGCAATTTCAGTTCCTCCACCACTGTATCACCAAACTCATCTGTGTCCATTAGTGGTAAAAAAGTCAGCCATACTCCGTCAGCTATTCTTTTTGTTTCAGTATACTTTTCTTTTCGTACATCATCGATGTATTTCTTTTCTTTTTTGGCAGGAATTTTCTTCTTTTCAGTAAACCGTTTGAAATATGGGAAATCAACCTGGTCTTTATAAACAGGAAATGTAACCCCTTGAACATCCACCATCAGCATTTTGTCATTGATTATATCCACCACCTTCCCTTCTTCATTGGAATGCAGGATCAGCACAATATCACCAATCTGGTACTTCATAATCTTTTTTCTGCTGTTGAAACAGGTCACAAATTTACAAAACACTGTTTCATAACAGGCAAAAAAAGAGCTGCACTATCTAGTGCAGCTCTTTTAAGTATTATTTTCGAATTAAGCTACCGGAGGAGAAGCCAGCTTACTTTTCTTATATCCGTACAGGAAATAAAAAAGTACTCCAAGTAATAACCAGCTAATAAACCATACCCAGTTACTTTTTGTCATACCCGTAAGCAGGTAAAGACATGTAACCACTCCCATAAGCGGTATAAGTGAGTATTTTTTGATAATAGTAAGAACAGAAAGCAGGATACAAACGATCCAGAAAATAATCAGCGATATTTTAGGAGTAGCCAGGTCCATGAAACTGGATTTCCCATTTATATAGTCTTCGTTAGCCGAAAAATCAAAATTGAACATATCTGAGAGGTATCCCTTCCCAAGCGTTGTAAACAAAATGAAAACTCCTGCAATAATTATTGGAAAGATGAATTGCCCGTTAATATAAGGAAGTGAAAAACGACCAGCTACTTTCTCTTTCCTTGGAATAAGTAAGACTCCTCCGCAAACCAATACAAAGGCAAATAAAGTAGCTATACTGGTAAAATCAAGAACAAAGGTTTTGTCAGTAAATAAAATGGGGATTCCTACTACTAAGCCTGTAATAATAGTAGCAAAAGAAGGTGTTTTGAATTTGGTATGAATTTTCTGAAATACCGGGGGCATTAATCCGTCCCGGCTCATACTCATCCAGATGCGGGGCTGCCCCATCTGAAAAACAAGGAGTACACTTGTCATAGCAACCACTGCACAAATGGAAACCAGTAATTGCATCCAGCCAATATTCAGGTTCTGCGCTTCAAAAATAAAAGCTAACGGATCTCCAACGCCATCAAAATTTTTATAATGAACAGCACCTGTTAAGACCAGCGTCAATAGTATATAAACAATAGTACAAATAACAAGTGACAGGATCATTCCTCTCGGTAAATCCCTTTGTGGGTTCTTACTTTCCTCTGCCAATACACTCACAGCATCAAATCCGATATAAGCAAAAAATACACCACTAACTGCCATCATTACCCCGCTAAACCCATTCGGCATAAATGATTTTATTCCTTCATCATTGGCCGGTGTCCAGTTAAATGTAAGGCCGTTTGAAAAAACAAGGTATCCCCCTACCAACACTACTAATCCTACAATAGCCAATTTTAATACTACCATAGCATTGCTGAAGTTGCGGCTTTCTTTGATTCCACGATAAACCAGGTAGGTTATCAGTAAGTTGATAATTAATGCGGGTAAATCAAATATTATTCTTAAGCTCCCCAACATGGGTGCATTATTCCAGGCACTTATCAACTCCTGGTTAACACTTCCTTCTGCAACAGCTTTTTTCGCTTCTATATAACTACAAGTGAGGTAGTCGGGTACATGAATATTGACTTTATGCAAAAAAGAAGTGAAATAATCACTCCAGCTGAATGCTACATAAATATTCCCGATGGAATACTCCATTATCAATGCCCACCCAATGATCCATGCAAAAAGTTCGCCGAAACTTGCATACGCATACGTATAGGCACTACCGGCAACCGGTATACGGCTGGCAAATTCGGAATAACAGAAAGCAGTAAAGGCACAGGCAATACCAGTAATAACGAATAAAACTACAACGCCGGGGCCGCCATTAAATACTGCACCACCCAAACTACTAAAACTTCCGGCACCAATAATAGCAGCTATACCAAAAAAAGTAAGGTCCTTGACAGTTAACACCCTTTTTAATCCATGGCTATGAATGTCATCAGCAGGAAGATCGACATCTTTTACAATCTTGTCTATAGATTTCCGGCGGAACAATGAGTTTGACATCAGTCAGTTGGTTTTAGTTATCAAAATAGGAAAAAAAATGATAGCCCGGCGGTTAGTTACCACAAATTAATGCTCCCGCTGCACAAGAAACTGGGCCAGTTCCTTTAATGGTTGCTTTCTCTTTGAGAGAACAGCAATATCTTCCAGGTGAGCAAACGCTTCGTCCAGGAATTTATTCTTCAATTGCAGGGCCCACTCATCCACCTTACAATCCCTGAATATCTTCAATACATTTTCTATTTTCCCAGCCTCATTACCTGCAAGAAGTTTATTTAATTCTTTTTGCTGGCCAGCTGAAGCGGATTCCATTGCATGAATAAGCAGGAATGTTTTTTTATTGGCCAAAATATCACCTCCTACTTGTTTGCCAAATTTCTGGGGGTCACCAAAAGCATCCAGGTAGTCATCCTGTACCTGGAAAGCAATTCCGAGCTTTCTGCCGAACTCATACAGCAGGTTTTGGTTTCTTTCCCCCGCACCACCTAATATGGCACCCATCTTCAGGCTGGCAGCCAGCAATACAGAGGTCTTTAATTCAATCATACGCAGGTACTCATCCAACTGTACCATTTCTCTTTTTTCAAAATCCATATCCCATTGCTGGCCTTCACATACTTCCCTGGCTGTTTGATTGAACAATTGAATAACAGCATGAAGGTAACTATTATCGATCCTGCTGATATATTCGTAAGCTTTTACCAGCATTACATCACCGGCAAGTAATGCTGTATTTTCTCCATACCTGGTATGTACTGTTTCCATTCCCCTTCGCAAGGGAGCTTTATCCATTATATCATCATGAATGAGAGTAAAGTTGTGAAAGAGTTCTATGGCAGCAGCTACATCCCATGCATCTTCCCTGATATCATCAAACAATTCATTACCCATCAGGCAAAGAACCGGCCGGACTCTCTTGCCTCCTAATTTCAGGAAATATTCATTGGGCTGATATAAAGAAGCCGGCTCGGCAGGAAAATGTGGCTTCTCGAAATGAAGAGCGAACTTCTGTGACAATAACTCAAAACTTTGCATAGGCCAAAATAAGTATCATTTCCGTTTTTTACCTTTTTGTTTCACATTTTTTTCTGCGGCCATTTCTCCGGCCACTACCCATTCATAGTCCAGTTGTCTTTTGGTAAGGTTGGCTGATACTACTTTTATCCATACCTTATCTCCCATCCGGAATTTTTTGCCACTTCGATGACCGACCAGGCAATAGTCTGTTTCTACATGCCTGAACTCATCATATTCGAGCAGACTGTTTACGCTGACCAGCCCTTCGCATTTATGTTCTACTGTCTCCACCCAGAACCCAAATGAGGCAACGCCACTAATCACTCCTTCAAATTCTTCACCGAGATAATTGCGCATATACTGCACCTGCTTATACTTATTAGCAGCCCGTTCTGCCTCCATAGCAGCTCTCTCCCTTTCACTGGTATGCTTACACTTTTCTTCCAGCTTTTTATCAGGATTTACTTTGTTATTCAATACATCAAATAATATTCTGTGAACCTGCACATCAGGATAACGGCGAATAGGAGAAGTAAAATGGCAATAGTGCTCAAAGCCCAGCCCGTAATGGCCCACATTCTCTGTAGTATATTTAGCCTTGGCCATTGTACGGATACCTAACTGTTCGAGTACATGCTGTTCCGGCTTCCCATGTACATCTTTCAGCAACTGGTTAAATGATGTTGCAATTGCTTCCGGCGAAGAAGTATCAAACTTGTGCCCGAATTTTTTTGCAAAAGCGGCAAAAGGCACCAGCTTTGCTTCATCCGGGTCATCGTGTGTGCGGTAAGGAAATGGCAACGGCTTATTATTAAATTTAAGTTTTGAAATATTTTCTGCTACAGTTCGATTAGCCAGGAGCATATACTCTTCAATCAACTGGTGAGCTTCTTTACTCTCTTTTACCATAATACCAATGGGATCTCCTTTTTCATCCAGCTTAAACCGCACTTCCTGAGAAGAAAAGTTGATTGCACCATTATTAAATCTTTTCTTCCTGAATCGCTGAGCGATATCATTCAAGATCAAAATTTCTTCTGCATTCAAACCAGCTTTTTCTTCAATTATCGCCTGAACTTCTTCGTATGTAAACCGGTGATCTGAATGAATAGCTGTTTTACCGAGCCAGTATTGCTTTATTTCCGCTTTTGCAGTTATCTGGAAGATAGCAGAGAAAGTGAGTTTGTCTTCATGGGGTCGCAAAGAGCATAGTACATTAGAAATATGTTCGGGGAGCATTGGATTCACCCTGTCAGGCAGATAAACAGAAGTAGCCCGCAAGTAAGCTTCCTTATCCAGGTCATTATCTGTTTCTACATAATGGCTTACATCTGCAATATGAATGCCTATCTCATAATTACCATTTTTCAGTTTCCGAAATGAAATAGCATCATCAAAGTCTTTCGCATCCACCGGATCAATAGTAATGGTAAAAACATCCCTGATATCCTTCCTTCTCTTTATTTCATCAGCAGGAATGGCATCAGGTATCCTGGCTGCCACTTCTAATGCTTCGTCAGAAAATTGCAAGGGGAATCCTGCATCAAGTAATATCTCTTTCATCGCCGCATCATTGGAGTTCACTGAATCCAGTACAGTTACAACTTCCCCTACGGGTCTCTTATTTCCATCTTTTTCCCACTCCAGCAGTTTTACCACCACCCTGTCCCCATCTTTTGCCTTATTAATGTTAGATAGTGGGATAAAAATATCAGGCATGGGCTTATCTGCTTCAGCAATAAAAAAGGCAAAGCCTTTATTCATTTGCAGTGCCCCGATAAACTCGGTTCTTTTTCTTTGCAATACATCCTTCACCACCCCCTGCATTCTCCGGCCGCTACTACGTACCTCTTTGATGGCTACACGAACAGTATCACCGTGAAGGGCCGTATTAAAATCAGCCGGACGGATCATTACATCCACATCCATTCCTTCAACGATCACAAAACCCATCCCGGAACGGGTTATATCCAGCACTCCCTTTAGCAGTTTTGATGAAGGCTGACGTTGCTTTTCTTTTATACTTCGCTTTTTTGAATTTTTTCTTCCCATAATAGGTATTAATCTTCTTTCTTAAAATTTCTGATAAAATCAATTATTAACTGATCAAACTCAGCTCCCTGGTTAAACAGGAACTGATGCTTAACGGGCACTACATAAAAAGGCATATCTCTTATTTCTTCACAGAACTTCAAAAGCCGCACTGCATCTTTTTCTGTCGTAAGTATTACTTTTTCTTTTGCATTTATCTTATCAAAAGACTCTTTGATGTCTTTCAGGTCGTCAATAGTAAATATATGATGATCCGCATACTGCAGCATCTGGTAGGTATTGCTGTATTCCTCCAATAATTTCTTCAAAGGCCTTGGATTGGCAATACCGGTCACCAACAGTATCTCCACTTTTCCACTCAACCCCTTTTCCTCTTTTGTAATAATATGATATGGCCGGCTGTAATCAATAGCAGTAAAAAAAACATGCTGACCGGGCAAAGGATTAATTTCTTTTATCAGTTTTTGTTTTTCAGTCTCACTCAGCTCCTTTTTACATTTAGTAACTATAATAATCTCTGCTCTCTTATAACTACTTTTCAAATCCCGAAGATCTCCCGTAGGTAAATAGAAATCCCTTGTAAAAAGATTATTATAATCCGTAAGCAGTATATTCAGACCCGCTTTGATGGCCCTATGCTGAAATGCATCATCAAGAATAATAACCTGTATCTCAGGTTTATCATGCAACAATTGAGGAATCGCCACAATTCTCTCTTCCCCTACAGCTACCGGCACATCGGGGAATTTCAAATGAAACTGCATGGGTTCGTCCCCAATTTCAAGAGCTGTCGTTTTCTCATCTGCCAAAGCATACCCTTTGGTTTTTCTTTTATACCCACGGCTTAGAGTTGCTACTTTGTAATCTGTTTTTAAATTTGAAACCAGGTATTCTACCATCGGAGATTTGCCGGTACCGCCCACAGAAAGATTTCCAACGCAAATCAGCGGCAGACCAAATGATGTTGACTCTATGATATTTTTATTATATAGCCAGTTACGAATGGCTATACCCAACCAGTACAGTAACGCAAATGGAAGTAAAAGAATGCGGAACGATTTGAGAAAAAAGTTAGAAAACATACACAGATTGAGGCGTAATACAAAGATTTAAAGGTACGTCAAATTCATGCTTATCAGAGATTTGCTCAACCGGCTCGAAATAGGAAAAACCGACTTTCAGGCAATCCTCACAGCAATCAGCCAGGAATCTATCATAGAATCCCTTACCATAACCGACCCTGTATCCATTCATATCGATTGCAAGCAGGGGGACAAATACCATATCGAATGCATCCGGTCTTATTGTCTCAGTGTTTTCCGGTTCATAGGTCCCGAAACTATTCTTTCTGAAAGCCGTCTCCTTATCAATCAGTATGGCGACCATTTTATCACCTGTAAGTTCGATTCTTGGGTATGCGATTTTAAGTTCAGGGTTTCTGAACTCAATGTAGTCAGTAAAAAGGTGCGTATTCGGCTCACTATGATACTCCATTGGCCAATAAGTAAGCAAAGAATAAATAAACGGCAGATCAACCGTTTGAAATTGTATAAGCATCAGGTCATCAAGCTTTGCTCTTTCAGCCGCGGAAAGTGATTTCCTTTTTTCCTTAAATACCTTTCGGAGTTCCCTTTTAGACATGTTTCAATCCCTGTTCTCCACAAAAGTAGAGAATACAGTAGTACCATAATTGCGTTCAGATTTAAAGAAGGGGAATGATTTATAATCGTTTCTTGGAGTGTGCTCTAATACAAACCAACCGCCCTGGTTCAATAATTGCTTTTCAAATATCTGCTTTGGCAAATCGTCAATGTTTGTGAGGGCATATGGCGGTCCTGCAAAAATGAAATCAAATTTATCAGTACAACCCTGGATAAATTTGAACACATCCATTTTTATTACCTTAAAATTATCCAGTCTTAATGCCGCCGACGTCTTTTTAATAAACTCGTACATGTTGGTATCCTTCTCCACAATGGTCAGGTCATTTACACCCCTTGAGGCAAGTTCATAACTGATACTACCGGTCCCTCCGAATAAATCCAGCGTTTTTAATTCCTCAAAATCCAGGTTGTGCTGCAGTACATTAAACAAGCCTTCCTTGGCAATATCGGTAGTAGGCCTTGTGTAAGGCATGTTTGAAGGCGGATTAAATTTTCTTCCGCCATGTTCACCACCTATGATACGCATCGGGCCAGGTCGTTAAGTGAGGTAAAAAAATGATTGGGATATTCATCACCCTGAACATTCCAGGTAGCTTCCCTGAAGTCCACATGAATGAAGTATTGATATATCTCTTTATATAAAGCCGATTGTTTATCGATTAACCCTGACAAATGAAATTCCGCTTCCTGCTGTGATAAACCAAACTGGCTGCATATTTTCAACAGATAATAAACCACATCCTCAGGGGTTGAGTAAACATAAGTCTGAGCCAGAAGTAATTTACTACTCCTCATTGCAGTCACTGAAAAATCATCAGTTCTGAAGTCAACATACAGACTTCCTCCATTACCTCTTCCATCCATTTGCTTAAAGGCGAATGAAAACTGATGCCTGAAAAGGGCTGAAGCAAAATGCTGCTGTAGCCACTGTCTAAGTTCTGCCGGTGCTGAATACACATTGTATAGCTGCCATTCCGGAATAGCTTCTGTTATAACTACCGATTCAGTATTAACTCCATAAAGAGCTTTCAGCATAGTTCCTGATTCTTCCTGCCTGAAATCTGTCAAGGAGACCAATGTACTTTGTTCAAAATCATAACAAACCTGTATACGATAAAACTGGTTCTTTAACTCAGGAAAAAAAGAGAGCAATTCGTGCAGGTTTCCTGAATTCCATTCTTCGGTCTTGCAATAAGCCAGTTTATACAATTCATCACCGGCCTTATTGGTAATAACAAAACTAAAATGTCCGTTACCGAATTTCAACGACAAAACCTGCTGAACATTATCATTATGGCTATTTTCTATAGTAAATAACTGCTTCAAAATTCTTTTCAGTTCGTGCAATAATAGACAAAAATTTAAATATCGTAGGTTTGCCATCTTTTTACTTATGGCAAGGGCAACACAAACTGACTTACAGGTAGAAGTAACTAACCGGCAGATACTGAAAATTGCACTGCCAATAAGCCTTGCTATTTTTATACCCCAGCTAAACTTTATTACAAATAATATTTTTCTGGGTCACTACAGTAATGATTCTTATGCATTGGCAGTAGCAGGCATTACGGGTGTATATTACCTGATTTTTGCCGCCATCGGCTACGGGCTCAATAATGGCTTACAGGCACTCATAGCCCGCAGGGCCGGCGAGAACAGGCCGGAAGAAATCGGGAAGTTGTTCACACAAGGGGTTTTAATAGGGTTGCTCGTGGCTGTTGCAGGAATCATAATAACCTATACTATTACCCCCTTTTTATTTGGATTGATAATACAGGATACTGAAGTGCATAAAAAGGCTGTTGGGTTTCTTCAGATCAGGATATGGGGACTACCCTTTTTGTATATATACCAGCTTCGTAATGCATTGTTGGTAGGTACTAACCAAAGCCGGTACCTGGTTGCAGGTACTCTTGCAGAAACAATTACAAATGTACTGCTCGATTATATTTTAATTTTTGGCATGCTTGGTTTCCCTGAACTGGGCTTTAACGGTGCCGCTATTGCTTCCGTTATTGCAGAATTTACCGGCATGTTTGTAATATTTCTTGTGATCCGGTGGAAAGGTATCAGCAAAAGATTTGGCCTCTTTCAAAATTTAAAATGGAGTAAAGAAAACAGTTCTCTTATTTTTTCAATGTCTGCGCCGTTGATGTTCCAGCATGCTATCAGTATTATCAGCTGGCAGTTTTTCTTTTTGCTGACTGAACATCATGGTGATATGGCACTGAAGGTCTCGAATGTAATGCGCAATATTTTTGGTGTTTTTGGATGTGTAACCTGGGCTTTTGCCGCCACCACCAATGCCATGGTGAGTAATGTGATAGGCCAAAACAAGAAAGAGCAGGTTTGGAGCTTACTAAAAAAAATCATCCGGTTAAGCACTGGAGTGGCCATAGTTGTTTGCATAGTACTAAATCTGTTCCCTGAAGCTTTCCTGTCTGTTTTCGGGCAGGGAGATGATTTTATAGCCGCTGCTTTACCAGTACTGAGAGTAGTTACAGCAGCCATGCTGCTGATGTCATTTTCAATTGTCATGTTGAGTGCTGTAACCGGTAGCGGAAATACTAGGATCACTTTCTATATCGAACTTTTTGCAATTATTATGTACTGTATCTATGTTTATCTGGTATCAGAATATTATTTCTTGCCCATTAAGTTTGGCTGGATGAGTGAATGGTTATACTGGCTTTGCCTTTTTGTACCTTCCCTGTTTTATATGCGTAGCGGACGATGGAAGAAAAAAGTGATTTAACAACGTCTTACTGGCATCTACATTGATAAAAAATAAGGCCTCCCTAAGGAGGCCTTTATACTTAAAACCCAATTTCAATTTTATGATCAGAACAGGTTGTAACCATAGCTGATGTAATACAGGCCGCCAACTGAAGGGCTGCCGAAACCAGTTCTCTGGTATTGATTACCCAGGTTAGTACCGCCTACACGGAAAGTACTCTTGGTAGTTGGAGGACGGTAAGTAACCTGTGCATCCCACCAGCCAAAGTAAGGCAATGTACCGCTAACAAAAGTACCCTCATAGTAGTTATTGTCCTGCCATTTAAATACCACATTAAATCCAATATTATGGCAAACATTCTCATTGCGCAAACCAATATTGAAGCGGTATTTAGGCGCATTGAAGAAAGTAACGACTGAAGGATCTACATCCCGGAGTTGATCAGAGAAAACGTTACCGTAAACAACATATCTCTTCATAAGCTGGTATTCCAGGCCAATACCCCATCCGATAGATTTTACATTATCAGTTGAATTCTGTACATATGATACGTTAGTACTGCTATATGCAGAGTATAGTTCGAAATTAGGACCAGTTCTTGACTGAACCACTGCTTCACTTACAAGAAAATCCTGGTATTGGCTGTAATACACATATCCGTCAAACAATAATTTTTTCCCGATTATTCCTTTATAACCCAACTCATAGGATTTCACTGTTTCGGGTTTCACCTCCCTGTATTGAGCTCTTACCAACCTGTTTGAATCGGCAAGTGAACCTGCACGGTATGCCAATACACTTGCAGCAGTGTAACCAGGTAACGTAGAGTTCAACTTATAATAGTCCTGGAATTCTGGCAAGCAACCCATGAGCACTCCTGACCCTGTAACCAGGCTGATATATTGGTTCTGGTTAGTGGGGAAGCGGTATGCCGTCTGATAAGATAAACGTAAAAAGTTTTCCCTTGCAACCCTGATCACAGCAGATATCCTTGGTGTGAATTTTCCTTCAAAATTAGTTTGCTTATCATAGCGACCTGAAGCAGTAAGCGTAAGCGCATCATTGATCAATTTCTTCTTTAATTGGATATATCCGCCATATTCATTTACCCTGAGCGATTGTGCAGTATCTGCAAAAATGGTTCCCTGGGAATTCATGATCCACTGCTTCCATCCGGTTCCCGCAATAACTTCAAGCTTATCTGAAAAACCTATCATGTCAGAAATATTAAACTGCCCTTCTGATGCATATAAATCAGATTTATCAAGAAATAAAGCCCCCCCCTTACGTATGGGGGTATTTTTCAGCAAGCTAACGGTAGTATTAAAGCCAGCTGTTCCAGGTACCAATCTGCCCACATCTGCTGCGGCACGGGCGGCAGTATGTAGTGCAAAATCACTAGCCGCACCGCCATTTAATCTCCTTCCCTCAGAAAAAGTACCAATGTACAGTGGGAACCAGGCAGAACTGGGACGGTAACTTTCATTTAAGAAGGCACCTAAGGCTGTAGCATTATAAGAATCTCCTGCATTTTCCTGGGTGGTGTATCCACGAACAAACCAGTTCTTATGCTTTAATTCAAACTTATGCTGTGCCATTTTCAGGTTACGCAGAGAATAACGGTCTGCACCTGTATAAACGGTAGTGCCTGTTCCAAAATAAGTATTGAAAGAAACCTCTAGCTTGTCATTAATTTTATAATGTAACCCGCCTGTGAATTTTACGTTAATAGTATTGTAATCTACCAATGATTGTTCTTCATAACCGGTTCTTGAAACACTGGCTTTATTAAAATAACCGTTTCTTAAACCTATATAGAATGGCATCATTTGCTGAACAGCTGTCTGACCGGCTGTACCTAAAAAACCAAGACCACCAATAAAAGTAGATATTTGGGTGTTTGTTGGGTAGGCAGGATTTCCGATAGCAGTAAAGTAAGCATTTGCTGCACTCACAACATCAAAAGCTCCTCCTGTGGCAGCCAATATACTTCTTCTTGTCTGATCTTGTACAAAATAAGAGAACCCATTCATATCTGCACTGGTCTCATCGCCATACATGTTAATACCATTATAGTTTGGATCATTTTGGCGATTTCCACCGACTACCTTACTCAGTATACCGATCTGTTGTTTATTGCGGTAATCCTCAGCTTCCCAGTCAGCACCTTTTACCAATTGAACTGCGAGTTTAATACCAAGCTTGTTTTTATATGCTTTTGCCCAACGGAATGACCAATCGTAGTAAGGTGCCGCATTTCGTTGCTTGCCATCCACATGCATGATACCCTGTTTGATATTATAGCTAAGACCCTGATATTTAAAAGGGTTCTTTGTTGAAATAAGAACAGTACCATTCATACCACCTGAGCCATATAAGGCAGAAGAAGCTCCAGAAAGAATCTCGACATTATCAACATCAAGATCAGAAGGGCCAAGAACACTACCAACAGAAAAGTTCAAACCGGGAGCCTGGTTATCCATTCCGTCAATCAACTGGTTCAAACGGGTATTACCACTGCTTACAAAACCACGGGTGGTTACTGTGCGGAAGGTAAGGCTGGCCGTATGAACATCCACCCCTTTCAGGTTAGCAATAGCCTCATAATAGTTAGGCGCCGCTACGTTTCTCAACGTATTGCTGCTCATTCTTTCCACAGTCACCGGAGATTCGAGTAAGCGGGTTGGGGCACGGGTAGCAGCTACTACTACTTCCTGGCCTAATGCGTTATTTACTTTTAAATCAATACTGACCGGTTTGGAAGCATCAGATACAGTTATCTCCTGCTCCTCATAACCAACTGAGCTAAAAACGAGTACAACCGGTAGTTTCGAGACTTTCAGACTGAACTCACCGTCTGAATTTGTGTAGGTACCCTGAGTGGTTCCTTTAACTGCAACTGACACAGCCGGCACACTTTCTTTTGATGAACTGTTTTTTACAGTACCAGAGATGGTAACTGTTTGAGCATAAGCAGCAATCGTAAACAAAACAGCCAACAGCGAGGAAGCTAAATAGCAGTAGCTTTTTCTCATAATAGGGAATTTTGGTTTTGGAATTTGACGGAAAAATAAGCATTGTAAAGTTTATCTAAAAATTTAATTTTTAAGGGAAAAGGATAATTTGTTGAAATCTTGAGAGAGCCCGGATTGGTAGGTTTTTACCAGCTTCATACTTTCGAAATATGGCCCATTTTTCGTTTCCAAACCAAACAGCCTTTTATAGTGGTAAAGTACGGGATGTTTACACTATCGCAGATCAATGGTTGATAATGGTGGCATCAAACCGGATATCCGCATTTGATGTCATTTTACCCCGTCCCATACCCTATAAAGGACAAGTACTGAATCAGATTGCAGCCTATATGCTGGATGCTACCAGGGATATATGTCCTAACTGGCTGCTGGAGGTACCGGCACCCAATGTTTCGATAGGTAAAAAATGTACCCCATTCAAAATTGAAATGGTTGTCAGGGGAAATTTAACCGGCCATGCCTGGAGAACCTACTCATCCGGCAAAAGATCACTCTGTGGAGTAAAATTGCCAGAAGGAATGAGGGAAAATGATTTTTTTCCTGATCCGATCATCACCCCCAGCACTAAAGCTGCTGAAGGGCATGATGAGGATATCAGCAAAGCTGAGATTATCTCACAGGAGTTAGCAACTGCTGAGGAATGGTCAATTTTAGAAGACTATACTTTCAAACTTTTTCAGCGGGGTAAGGAAATAGCAGCCAAAAGGGGGTTGATTTTAGTGGATACCAAATACGAGTTTGGAAAAATTGGAGATGCTATTTACCTCATGGATGAAATTCACACACCAGACAGTTCAAGATACTTTTATGCCGATGGATTTGAAGAAAGACAGATGAAGGGCGAACGGCAAAAACAGTTAAGTAAAGAGTTTGTCCGTGAATGGCTTATTGCCAACAACTTCATGGGAAAGGAAGGACAGACTGTTCCGGAAATGCCTGATGAATGGGTTGATACTATTTCGAAAAGATATATTGAACTATATGAAAAAGTGATTGGCGAAAAGTTTATAGCGGAAAAAATTGATGATGATGAGACGTACAACAGGATCATCACTTCATTGAATAAAGTAGTAATCTAAAAAGAAGCAGGAGGTTTTCCTGCTTCTTTTTGTTTGGAGCTTGCCGGAAGTTTTATTTCTTTTTAATTACTGTTGATTTCCTAAATTCTCTTGTCTGACCTTTCCCGTAAAGAGGGCAGTAATAATCCAGCGCATATTGCGCCTCTGTATAGCTCAACCAATAATCAGTAACGGTACCTGTAAAAACAATACCAGATGACCGGTTGTACATATCCCTTGTTCCATTACTGCTAAAGTTTCCGTACACTATACTTCCTTCATAGGGTTTGTACCCGCCATAAGAACGGATAATAGTGTACCCATAGAACGTTTCCACAACGAAATAGTTACAATAAGAATCGCTATATACTACTTCTCCCATTTCTTTAGAGAGCCAGTAGTTTTCATTGTTGTTTGGAATAGATTCCCTTACACAACTGGTTAATAAAATAGCTGTGAACAGGAAGGTAGCTGAAAGTGTAAAAATTCTTTTCATGGCTTTCGATTTAGAGTTTAAAAATTTATTGCTGGTTAGTATAATAGGAAGACTGTGCCAGAATTAAAAAGGATAATTAAGCGTTTGTTAAAATGAAATGAAAGCCGGAAATTCACCACTTTAATAAATCTTAAAATGAGACAACTCTGCTTTTCACTTACAGTTATTCTTTTTCACCTTGTATCGCCGGGTCAGGAACACTATCTGCTTGTTGGCACCTATGATTCTCCGAAAAGCGAGGGTATCTATGTATACAAATTCAACAGCATTGATGGCTCTGTAAAAGAAGCTGGCCATATTAAAACATCAAACCCCTCCTATATCACTATTTCACCCGACCAGCAATTCGTATATGCAGTGCATGAAAATGGCAAAGATGGAAAAGGTGGTGAAGTAGCCGCTTTTTCATTTAACAAACAAACTGGCCAACTTACGCTGATCAATCAACAATCAACTGGCGGCGATCATCCCTGTTATGTGGAAGTAGACAAGACAGGCAAATGGGTATTTGCGGGAAATTACAGCAGTGGCAGCCTCTGTGTTTTCCCGGTTGGGCCAAATGGAGGCCTGGCCCCCGCCAGTTCTATAATTCAGCATGAAGGAGCGGGTCAAAACTTACAACGGCAAAAAAGCCCTCATGTTCATTGCACTGTAATGTCATCAGATAACAAATGGCTTTATGTACCTGATCTGGGAACAGATAAATTAATGATCTATCAGTTTGACGCCAGCACGGGTAAGCTAATCCCCGGCAAACAACCCTATTCAATATCTGAGCCAGGCGCAGGACCAAGGCATTTTACTTTTGACACCGTTAATAAATATGGATACCTGATCGAAGAATTAAGTGGTACTGTAGTTGTATATAAAAAATATAAAAATGGAAAGTTAAAGAAGGTACAGCGAATCAGCACCATGCCTGCAGGGGATACAAGTTTTGCCGGCAGTGCCGACATTCATGTTTCCCCCGATGGCAAATTTCTCTATGCTTCAAATCGAAGTAATTCGAATACTATTGCTATCTATTCTGTAAATCAAAAAGGGAAACTTACATTAATAAGCCATCAATCTACTTTAGGAAGAACGCCAAGGAATTTCAATTTCGACCCATCAGGAAAGTTTTTGCTGGTGGGTAATCAGCACAGCGATGAGATCGTCATTTTTAAAAGAGACCCTGTATCAGGTTTATTATCCGATAGTGAAAAAAGGATCGTTGTGGGGAAGCCAGTTTGCATCAAATGGATAACTGCCCAATAAAATTATTTGTCTTTCAAAGATGGACGCAAACGTTGTTTCGATTTATTGAAAATATGTTGTCCTTTATCTATTCCCTTTCTTAGTTCTTTTCTCCTCTCATCCGGAAGATGAATAGTATCCTGGCAATCCTTACTGCAGCATCCCTCAAATGTTCTGGCACATTCTTCACATTGAATGAACAGCAAATGACAACCATCGTTCTTACAATTGGTATGTGTGTCCGCCGCCTTACCACACTGGTGACAATGTGCTATGATATCTTCTGTGATCCTCTCCCCCAGCCTGTCGTCAAATACAAAATTCTTTCCAATGAATTTAGTTGGAAGACCTTTATCCTTTACCTGCTTTGCATAATTAATTATCCCTCCCTCAAGGTGAAATACGTTTTTAAATCCCTGGTGCAACATATAAGCAGAAGCCTTTTCACAACGGATTCCACCGGTGCAGTACATGATGATATTAGTATCTTTTTTATCCTTTAACATATCCACTGCCATCGGCAACTGATCCCTGAAAGTATCGGAAGGGATTTCAATGGCATTTTGGAAATGTCCTACCTCATACTCGTAATAATTTCGCATATCAACTACCACCGTGTCCGGGTCTTCAGTGAGCTGGTTAAATTGCTCTGCATTCACATACTTTCCTTTATTTGCCATATCGAATGCGGGATCATCAATCCCATCAGCGACAATTTTCTTTCTAACTTTTACATCTAATACAAAAAATGATTTACCATCATCATCCACTGCAATATTTAAACGTAAATTATTTAACGGCTCAATAGAATACAGATAAGTTCTGAAAAGTTCAATATTATGGGTGGGTACGCTTATTTGTGCATTGATGCCTTCATTAGCGACATAAATGCGGCCAAGCACTCCCATACTTTTCAGCTCCTTGTATAAAGTGTTTCTGAATACTGCGGGGTCTTCAACTTTAAAATAACAGTAAAATGAAATGGTAGTCCGGGCTGTTGGGTCATTCAGAACAGCCTCCTTCAACTCCTTTCGGGAGATACGGTTGTGTAATTGCGCCATGATGTTTGAATTTTAGTCCGCTAAGAACCCCAATTGCAGGTTGGGCAAAATTCTTAAAGCGATGCAAAGATAATACATGAACCTGTAAAAGGAATAACCGGAGGCTATGTGAGTCATATCAGGGCCAGTCATCGCCTCGTTGCCCGCCAAATCTTGTTAGTCCGATACGAAACCCGTTTTGCCATGACTTGCCATTTTGCCAGGATTGTACAAAATCCACCCGGATCTGTTTAAAGATATTATCAAAGCCAATAAACCACTCATAATAGTTTTTATCTCCGTTGATGTAAAAACCATTAGCACCTGTTACCAAATAAAAATTGAGCTTCCTGAAAACAGGTATTTTATTTGTCAGAAATCCTTTCAGGTTGTATTCCAGGTGTGCCAACGAATAAAACTTATCCGTATTACTATATTGATAAATTGGCAGTAACTGGAAACTATTAAGATATTCTGTTGCCAATGTAGAAATATTACCGTTAAAGTGAGTATAGTCCGGCAATTGCACCTTGTCATTATCAATAAAACCTCCCATTCCAACCCGGTAACGAAAAACACCCCGGAGTTTCAGGTTGATATTATCGGAAACCGCAAACCTCCACTTGCTAAAGTCTGCATCACTACCGAGAAACCCATTAAAACTTCGGATATACTGAAATGAAAACACCGGGTACTTTGAACCAATATTAATTTTCCGGTCAGGCAATTCCACATACCTGGCACCAGGTTGCCAGTTTATACCCACCAGTGCATAAAACACTTTGTGTCTTTTTATATTTTCTGATACAATTTCGTTAGGATAGTTAGGGGTATAAGTAACATTCTTTCTATCTCTCCAGGTATAATCCGTCCTGTTATCCAATGGTTTCCTGTCCTGGTATTGAAACCCGGCCACTACTGTAAATCCCTCCCCGATACCTCTTCTTATACTGCCCCTGAGATAAACAGCTTCATAACTCTTGATCCTGTTTTCTTCACTAAGCAACGAGGATAAAGTATTGCCTCTTTCGCCTATAGGGCTATTATTATTAAACTGGAAAACTCTCTTACCGCCTGAAAGAGCAATGGAAGAAGCATACTTCTTTCCATAAGTATATCTTACGGTCAGGTGCCCGTTCAAATGTTTATTTACAAATCCATATCGTACATATGGGGTTATTGAAATATTTTTCCTTGAAAAAGCGGAGCTATCCAGCCTTTTTGACCAGGTAACCGCTGGTGCAATGACCAATCCTTCCGCAGCATTAAAATTTACCTGTTCCAGCAGTGAATTGAACCGGATCGCTGTTCTTTTTCTTTCTGATTGAAAGGACTGCCCCAATAAAAGTACATTCATAACCGTCACTTTATTGCGGGTTTTACTGAGAGAATCGAGATAATGGGGATCTTTCTTCGCAATTTCCAGGCTGTCCTTCTTTTTATAATCCTGCACCTCCTCCTCCATTAGCGGAACAGGTCTTGTTTTGTCCCAATAATCTGCAGTTTTTTTATTAGCGCTGTCAGTATACTTCAGAATAGTGTTGTTAAAAGTTTTCTTATCAAATTCGGGATCAGTATTAATACCAGAATAAATATTCACAAAACTTCCATGAGCATCAAAGCCAAGTATTTTTATCGAAGGATAAATAACCTGGCTGGTAATAAACCAACGATCATTACTGACAGGACGAAACAATTGGATTATCCGGAGAGTATCAAGTTGCTCCATCTGGGATTGCCGGGTGAGCAACAGATCGGCAGAATGAATCACCCAGGCATCTTCTACAATACTTATATACCCGCTAAATAGTGGTTCATATTTTCGTTTAGGTATGATTTTAATACGGCTGATTTCCTTTCCATCTTCGTAAAATGTACCTTCCAGCTTATACCGGTAATAATTCAATGCATTGTCAGAAACAGGAGAAATAAAACCTCTTGGATTCAGATTACTGCCCACCTGAATATTATTATCATACAAAGAAAAAAATCGTGGGGCTGCCAGTCCAAAACCATCACTCTGCCCGCTTACTTTGGAAGAAATCACTTCTATTTTTTCTTTATCCGGCTTGTCAACATAATAATTGGAAATTGTTTCAGAGAGATAAATCAACTTCCTTTTACTTGTATCACCATCCTCAAAATCCACTTTTTGCCCCAGTAGTTTCTTTGGATAATCTCTTAACCTCATTTGTCCTTTTGTATAAACTTCACATTGAAACCTGTCAAGCTGCTGCTGGTGAACCTTTCTTTTTTTAATTGCTTGTCTTATGATCTCATAGGCAGGATCTTCTCCAGGCCCCAGTACCACCTCACTTAAAGTCATTTCCTGCAATGCCAGTTTGAAATCAAGTTGTATGTCTTCATTCCCAACAGTTATCTTTTTCTCTTCTTTGGCATAGCCGACATACTGACAAACGATGGTATATTTTCCGGGGGGGAGATCAATCAAATATTTACCCTCGCTATTTGCATTTGTTCCTTTATTTGTTCCCTTTATATAAATAGAAGCAAAAGGCAATACTTTTCCCTGGGCATCAGTTACTATGCCGGTTATTTTGCCTGCATATGCATGGGAAAGAAACGAGAAAAGGATAAAGCCGGGAAGAATGTATCTCATAGTAGTATCAACTACAAGATAGTTTCTCCGGGGTATTTTACCAACCTTTATTTATTTGGTTAGAAAAGTTTTAACATCAGTCTTTGGAAGAAGACCGCAAGTAACTGCCGCTCATAGCAGCAAAGCCAGCTACCAGCCCGCCAACGACTCCTGTAACAAGAATCAACAACATATTATTTCCACCAAGAGGCAACACTGAAGCAATACGGGCAGACAGGACACCACTATTTTGCATGTCGATCCACCAGGCCAACCCGCCCCATAGTAATAGTAATCCAAGAAATCCTGATAAAAAAGCCTTCCCTGCTTTTTGATGAACAAGCAGAGCCACTAATAATGAAGTAATGGCAAATCCCCACCAAAGAGAAAAAGATAGCAATCCTGATATGAATGCCAATAAAGCTGTGAGTATAATTGCTGTGATGAATTTCATGACGGTATAATTAGTTTCCTTTATTGAATTTCATGATCCATTTTACATTCTTGTCTGTCTTATCTCCTTCCCGCATAAACCATAATTTGTGATACTGCCCTTCCACCCACTTATCTACATAGTCATCATAAAAACGACTGCCCGGATTACCACTCTGCCCCCCGGGATACACACCATATGCTTCTGTCTGATTTGTCAGGTGAACGATCATTCTCCAACTGGGGCCATGACTATGTGTAACCGCATTTATGATATTTCCGTTTCCACCCACATTCAATCCTTTGCGGGCAAAGGCCGGTAAAGCGTCTTTTAATAAATGATAAACTGTTGGGTTCTTAAATTTAGCCCATTCTAATTTTCCTTCTGCTTCTTTTTTAGCCAGGTCTGCAGTTGCTTTTTGTAAAGCAGTTGTCACCACATCAAATAATGTTTCTTTTTCTGCAGTATTGATATTATCGATGAATGAAAGAGCAGAATCCTTCTTCAGCAGTTCCATCGTAGTTTGTTCTTCCGGCCATGGAGCCTGCGGTTCCACTTTGGTCAATTCATCTTTCCATATCCCCATTTCAAGGCTATCCCACCAGCATTGATAGATGGTTTGGCCTTTTGAATCCGGAGAAGCCATCAGGTTCCAATTCCTTACAATATCCAAATAACCTTTTGCTTTCGCATCCAGTTTCTCAACCTGCACATACTTCAACAATAATGGCAGAGCATCTTCTGCCAACGTATTAAAGTAATTACCATGTAATGTCATCATATCCTTTGGTGTGATACCTGTCATGCCAGACAAATATTTCTCAACGGCAATCCCTCTTGGTGTAATATAGCTACCGGGAATAAAGTAAGGATAGGTAGAATCAGCCGGCCGCTGATTGGTGCTTTCTAAAAATCCTCTTTCCGGATTTTTTGCATGTGGGTTCTCTGGTTGGGGAATAAACCCCTGCCACATATAGCTGCTGTCTTCACCCGGCATAACATACAAACCCTGCCTGTCCCAGCGGGCGGGAAATTTGCCCTGCTGCCAGATAGCAATATCTCCTCCTTTTGAGGCGAAAACAAAATTCTGCCCCGGACACTGAAATGTCTGGATAGCCGAGGCATAATCATCATAGTTTTTAGCCCTGTTAAGTTTATAAAAGGTCATCCCTTCATTGCTTGGATCATGTGCCACCCACCGAACGGCAAGGTTTCTTTTATTAGATAAATTATTTGAAAAGCTCTCATCAAACATAACAGGTCCGAATATGGTGTAGGCTACTGTATCTTTTACATCAGCACCACCCTTTACTTTAATAACTTCTTCCTTCAGGATTGTTTTTTCCCAGTACCCGTTGAACCAATACTCCTGTTTTGTTTTGTCTTTGAATTTTATCTCATAATAATCCTTTACATCCCGTTGCGCATTGGTTACACCCCAGGCAATACTATCATTAAACCCAATGATAATGAATGGAGCTCCGGGTAATGAGACCCCATAAGTATTACTCGTCGGCGTTTGTAATTGCATTTCATACCAAATGGAAGGTAACGACAGTTCAAGATGCGGATCGTTACAGAGTATCGGCGCACCGCTTTGTGTTTTGCTACCGGCCACCACCCAGTTATTACTACCGTTATTGATATCCGGTTTTGAAATTTCTTTTGCTGTGACCGTGTCTCTCTTCCCGAAGTATAATGAATCAGCTGAAAGTGGCTGAATCGGAACAATACCGGGTTTTTCAAAAACAGTTCCCCGCGGGACGATCGGCACCAGCGAATCATGAACCTGCGGATATAGTTTCTTTAATTCATCCGGCAAAAAAATTGCCTTAGCATTTGTATTGGCAAGGTCATTTTCCGTTCCTGATGACAGCATTTTCGCCATCATCTTTAACAATAATGCCGTCCTGAGGTTGCTCCATTTTTCAGGTTTGAAATTGAGCAGCTTGTATTCAACAGGTAATTCCGACTCTTTTAAATTGCCGATGTATGCATTGATACCATTAGTATAAGCGTCAAAAAGTTTTTTTGATGCCTGGTCTTTTTCAATTTCCTTCATTGCATTTTCTGCTGCAAATACCATCCCCAATCTTCGCTGCTCCTTGTCGTAATCAACTGCCTTTGGCCCTGCTATCTCGCTGGCACGGCCCGCAGCAGCCTTGGTTTGCAGGTCTATCTGGAAAAGACGGAATTTTGCATGCAGGTATCCCTGGATAAAATATAGGTCTTCTTCATTTTCTGCAAAGACATGCGGTACCAGTCTTTCATCAAAATATACTTCTGCCTTTCCTTTCAAATCAGGGAAACTGAGTTGCGCATCAAAATCCTGGTTGGAAGGCTCGGCATTTTGCCAGAACCCATGCTGCGGGCTTAAAAACTTTCCCATGGGCGGGATAGCTCCCCATTGTTTGTTCAAAGCAAAAATTAACCCGGCAGAAACGACTGCTGAAACAGCAAAAGGTACAATACGCATAGGCAAGAAAATGAATTCGAAAGATAAGGATAAATGTAACAGTTTTTTTTTCAAATCATTAACTGTCATTTTCTTTTTCCCTAATTTCAACTTCTCTAAAAAGTACAACTATGGCAGTATTAATTGTAGTCGGTATTCTTGTCCTGCTTGTTATCTGGATTATCGGCCTTTATAACGGGCTGGTCAGGCTTCGTAACCGTCGTCAGAATGCTTTTGCAGATATTGATGTGCAGCTCCGTCAGCGACATGACCTGGTTCCTCAATTAGTCGAAACAGTAAAAGGATATGCCACTCATGAAAGAGAGTTGCTTACTAAAATAACTGAAGCAAGGTCAGCTGCTATGAGCGCCACCACTATTGATGGAAAGATTGTGGCTGAACAGCAACTCAGCAATGCACTAGCCGGATTGAAAGTGCAGGTGGAAGCTTACCCGGATCTGAAAGCGAATCAAAACTTTTTGCAATTACAGGAAGAACTAAGTGATATAGAAAATAAACTGGCTGCCAGTCGGCGCTTCTTCAATGGTGCCACTACTGAATACAACAACGCAGTAGAATCATTCCCCAGCAACCTGATCGCAAAAAACTTTGGCTTCAACCGGGAGATCATGTTCGACCTGGGTACTGATAACCGTAAACAAATGGAAGAACCTCCGAAAATTCAATTCTGATCTCAATCATGTAAGAGAACTTAACCGATGCAGTACGTTGGATTAGACAGGCAGATTCGTAAAAATAATTTCAATTCAACCTTGTTATTGATCGCATTCCCGGCACTATTGCTGGGAATGCTTTATGCTATACTTTTTTTTACCAGCGATGAGCATGGCGAAGACCCCAATGTTCTTTTCCTGCAAACCATGCCCATAGTGGCTGCCGCAACCGGCATCTGGTTTCTTATTGCATGGGCCGGGCATGCAGCTTTTATCAGAATGGCGACAGGCAGCAAACCATTGGAAAGGACACAAAACAAAAGGGTGTACAACCTTGTAGAGAATCTCTGCATATCGCAGGGAATGCAAACACCAAAAATTTATGTGATAGAGGATGATTCGCTCAATGCATTTGCCAGCGGCATCGACAAAAAAAGTTATGCTGTTTCCTTATCAAGAGGCATCATTAATAAACTGGATGATGAGGAACTGGAAGGAGTAATTGCCCATGAACTGACGCATATTAAAAACCGTGATGTAAGAGTGCTTATTATCTCCATCATATTTGTTGGCATTTTTGCTTTCCTTGCTGAACTGGCCTTTCGCAGCCTTCGTTTTGCAGGTTCAGGCAAAAAAAGCAAAGACAGCAAGGGAAGCGGGGCCATCATCCTGATCGCCATTGTTGTAACAGCTGTTGCCTATTTTATTTCCATCCTGCTGCGGTTTGGCATCAGTCGCAAAAGAGAGTATTTAGCTGATGCCGGAGCTGCTGATATGACGAAAAAGCCTTACGCTTTGGCCAATGCACTTCGCAAAGTTTCAAACGATCCTGCTATTGAAGCGGTGGAAAGCCGTGATGTGGCCCAGTTATTTTTTGACAATCCCAAACCTTCTACTCACAAGTCAGCTTCATGGGATAATATATTTGCTACCCATCCACCGGTTGAAAAGAGAATTGAATTGCTGGAGCAGTTTGTGTGAGGACAAGTCTCTAGTCTTTAGTAATTAGTCTATAGTCGTTAGTCAGCGGAACTTGTCTGGATTGTTTATCATGTAAAGTATAAGCTTTGCTATTTCGTCATTTTTAGCAGTTAGTTCGAGATGTTTTTCTGAATCAATATACCCACGGCTAATGAGAAATCGAGCCAAACCTGTGTTTCTGCGTTTTCGGTTTCAGCATCGTTTAGTTTGTAAATAAAATAATCTTTGTAACGCCTGCGCTTATAAGCCTCTACAAAATTGGCACAGACAGATCTTGAGGATCTTCTGACCTGGTCGGTAAGGCTATATTTTTCTTCAGAAGGAAATTTCTTTGTCAATTTATAGACCTCCATTGCAAGATCAAAAGCTTTTTGATAAGCAATCAGCTTCCTGTAATCTCCCATAATTTTTTCGCTGAATATAAAATAATACTTTGAAAACTGGCTAACGAATAAAGACTATCGACTCCCGACTTTTCCCTCAACTCTCCTTCCCTCCCAGCATTGGCACAAAAGAAAAACGATCAAACACTTCTTCTTTCAATACGCCATTTTCCAGTTTAGTGATGCGTTTCATTTGCTGTACATCACCGGCTCCTACGGGTATCACCATCATTCCGCCAATTTTTAACTGATCAATCGGCTTTTGCGGAATATCTGGTGCGGCTGCGGTGATGATCACTTTATCAAAAGGAGCATAGGTGGGCAGGCCCTCATAGCCATCACCATAAAAGAATTTTATGGTTGGATATTTTTTAAGCAACTCAAACTTTTTATTTGCTTCAAATAAATTTTTCTGTCTCTCGATAGTATATACCTGTACGCCCATTTCTGCCAGCACCACTGCCTGGTAAGCACTTCCGGTGCCAATCTCCAGTACTTTCTCAAACCTTTTTATCTCCAGCAACTGGCTTTGGTAGGCTACTGTATATGGCTGGGAAATGGTTTGCCCTTCTCCGATTGGGAATGCCCTGTCCTCGTAAGCCACTTCATCAAAAGCAGAATCCAAAAAAAAATGACGGGGAACTTCCAGGATGGCATCCAGTACCCGTTCATCTGTTATTCCTTTTGCCTGAATGCCCTGCACTAATTTCTTGCGAAGGCCTTTATGCCGGTAAGTATCTTCTGTTGGTCTCATAAGCTTAACAAAAATAAAAAAGCAGCATCGTAAAAATGCCGCTTGAATTCATATTCCCAAAGTAATTACAACTTCATATCCGCAATCACTGCCTTTATCTTTTCATCCATCTCTTTATTTACTTTGTCAAAATCTTCAGCTTTACTCAATTTAGTATTGACGCTAAAGTAAAATTTAATTTTAGGTTCTGTCCCACTGGGTCTTGCCGAAATACTGCTGCCATCTGCTAAAATGAATTGCAACACATTTGATTTTGGCAATTCAATCTTCCATTCCTCCCCTGTCTGCGGATTTGTTCCTTTCTGCAGTTCATAATCCAGTAACTGTACGACAGCTGATCCATTGATGGTTTTCGGGGGATTATTACGGTAACTTTCCATCATGGCAGCTATCTGTTGCTGGCCATCCATTCCTTTTTTGGTAATAGAGATCAGGTGTTCTTTATACAAACCGTACTGTACATACAGGTCAATCATTTTTTCATACAGGCTGCGGCCTTTTTCTTTTTCGTAGGCCGCCATTTCGCAAAGCAGGGCTACAGCGCTGACTCCATCCTTATCTCTTATCTTATCACCGATCATAAGGCCAAAGCTTTCTTCCCCGCCAATCACATAATTTTCCTTTCCTTCTTTTTCACGGATCATGGCAGCTATCCATTTAAAACCTGTTAGTACACGGTAACAAGCCACCCCATTTCCTTTTGCCAGTGCATCGATCATAGGAGTGGTAACGATAGTTGTTATTACCATATCGTTCGGTTTTGCCACACCCTTTGCCTTCCTTGCTTCCATTAAATAATTAAAAGCGAGTACAGCAGTCTGGTTACCGTTCATGAGTACCCATTTGCCTTTACTATCTTTTACTCCTATAGCCAAGCGGTCTGCATCCGGGTCGGTACCACAAAGAATATCTGCATCCAGTTGCTCTGCCAGCTTTAATCCATAACTCATGGCTTCACTTTCTTCGGGGTTAGGGTAAGCAACAGTTGGAAAATTTCCGTCGGGTTCGCTCTGCTCTTTTACGATATGTACATTATCAAATCCGAATTTTTTCAATACCTGTGGCAGTAAGGTGATTCCCGTTCCATGTATTGGTGTGTAAACGATCTTCAGATCCTTATGCTTCGCAATGACTTCGGGATACACACTCAACTCCTTCACCATCTCCATATATTGCTCATCCATTTCCTTACCGATGATAGTTATGCTACTTTCCCCGCCAGACCATTTTACATCATCCACAGAAACGATCTTATCTACTTCTTTGATCACATTCTTATCATGCGGAGGCACCAATTGTGAGCCATCATCCCAGTAAGCTTTGTAGCCATTATATTCCTTTGGGTTATGTGATGCCGTACATACCACACCGCCCTGGCATTTCAATGTGCGGATAGCATAAGATAATTCCGGGGTAGGCCGCAATGCTTCAAACAAATAAACTTTGATGCCATTCGCTGCAAATACATTCGCTGTAGTTTCAGCAAAAAAACGACTGTTGTTACGACTATCATGTGCAATAGCCACACTAACCCCCGCAGGAAAACATTGTTTCAGGTAATTGGCATAGCCCTGGGTAGCCATACCTACTGTATATTTATTCATCCGGTTGGTGCCTACTCCCATCAGTCCGCGGAGACCACCAGTACCAAACTCCAGGTTCCGGTAGAAAGCATCGGCTAACTCGGATGGGTTTTCTTTTTGCAATTTTTTGATCTCGTCTTTAGTTGCTGCATCAAAATTTCCATTCAGCCAGGTATCAATCTTTGCTTGTATTGCGGCATCCATAATCGTTATAAGGTTTTTGATTTTTAAAGCTGAAAGTTATTGAATTTTAGGTTTTAAAACCGAAAAGAAACCAGAATCGTAAATTTGATTTTTGTAATACAATCCTGGTCATACTCTTTGTAAAACCCTATATCCTATTTGTGTTTAAAAAAGTAGTCATAATCATTCTCCTCCTCCTATCGATTGGCAATTTATTTGCCCAGGATTCTGCTGTTGTAAAGAATAAACAAACAGCGTACGATACTATCATTTCAATAAAAATAGTTCCGGATTCAGTATTACAAAAAGATCTGTCAGCAGGCGGCTATTATAAACCTCTGCCCGGTACACCAGATAAAAAAAGAATCTGGATTGTGACAGGCGTCAATATAGTTGGCTATGGTGGCGTAATGGCTGCCCTTGCTGCTGCCTGGTATGATAATTATACCAAAACGAAACTTCATTCCTTCAATGATAGCAGGGAATGGTTGCAGGCAGACAAAGTGGGACATTTTTATGGCACCTGGATAGAAAGCCGTGCCAATAATGAGCTATGGAAATGGACCGGGATGGAAAGGAAAAAAAGAATATGGATCAGTGGCCTGACCTCCTTTGCTTTTCAAACAACGATTGAATACCTGGATGGCAAAAGTGCCGAATGGGGCTGGAGCTGGGCTGACTTTGGCGCTAATATATTGGGTAGCGGTAGTTTTATTGCCCAGGAACTGGCATGGGATGATCAGCGTATTAAACTTAAATGGTCATTTCATAAAAAAACTTACAGTGATGCTTTGCTGAATAAAAGAAGCGATGAATTATTTGGTAAAAGTTTACCTGAACGTTTTTTAAAGGATTATAACGGCCAGACCTATTGGGCAAGTGTCAACCTAAAGTCTTTTTTCCCGAAAACAAAGTTACCTGGCTGGCTTAGCGTATCTGTGGGATATGGAGCAGAAGGCATGTTTGGCGGCGAAGAGAATATTGCAACAGATGAAAACGGAACTATACTATTCGACAGAAGAGATATAAAACGGTACCGTCAGTGGTACCTGGCTCCGGATATCGATCTTAGCAAAATTAAAACGAATAAAAAAGGAATAAAATTCATACTCACCGTGCTGAGTGCATTTAAGTTTCCAGCTCCTTCACTTGAATTTTCTAATGGTAAAATAAGGGGTAACTTATTGCATTTCTGAATGACAACTCTCTTGTTAAATTATAAACCTTTATTTTGTATTTAGTATTTTTATAAAAAACAGTACATGAAAAAGGTATTTTGGATAATATTAACCGGAATAATGGCCTCTTGTTCCAAAGATAATAACAACAGCAACCAGCCAGACAATATAACTGTAATTACAATCAATACTCCGGTTTCCGGATTTACCTATCTGAATGGTGGCATTATGCGAATTGAAGGAGAAATAAATGACCCCGATAAAGTGGCCACAGCAAGGGTACAGGTTAAAAACAAAACCACAAATACCGTTTATTTTGATCAGACATCACAGGCAGGAAATATTACACATTTTTTTTTCCTGTGGGATTGGAATATCAGCGGAATTTCTTCACCAGTGGTTGCGTCGGTAATTATCACTGCAAAAGATGTAAGAGGGTTTGAAATTTCAAGGTCCACAGACGTAAACATCACTCTATAATTTCAAATTATAATTATAATTTTAATTCTTTAACCCTGACGCATGCACTTCGTACAACAGGTTTTATTTATTGTAATCAGTCTTTCTGCTGTTTTCCTCTTTTCCAGAAAAGTAAATGAAATAAGCAGGAATATTAAACTGGGAAGGGATGAAAACCTGAGTGACAATTCCTCTGAACGATGGAAAAACCTGTTATTGCTGGCATTTGGTCAGAAAAAAATGTTTCGCAATCCTCTCGTGGCTGTCATGCACTTTTTTGTATATGCGGGTTTCATCATAATTAATATTGAAGTATTGGAGATTGTGCTAGATGGCATTACAGGCAAACACCGTTTGTTTGCTGCACCATTAGGCAGTTTTTATAGTTTTCTTATCAATGCATTTGAGGTACTGGCCTTACTTGTATTAGTGGCCTGTGTTATTTTCCTGGTCAGAAGAAATATCATCAAACTGAAACGATTTATAAGTAAAGACCTCGACGGATGGCCCAGGAGTGATGCCAATTATATCCTTATTACTGAAATAGTGCTCATGTCACTTTTTCTTTTGCTCAATGCCAGTGATACATTATTACAAACCAGGGGTGTGGAGCATTATGCAGCACATCCTACAGGCAACTTTGTTATTTCCCAATACCTTCAGCCGCTTTTGAACGGGATGAGTGACAGTGGGCTTCAATTGGTAGAAAGAGGAAGCTGGTGGCTGCATATCGTCGGCATCTTTGCCTTTCTCAATTACCTGCCCTATTCCAAGCATCTGCATATTGTGCTGGCATTCCCCAATGCATACTATGCCCGGCTAAAGCCGATGGGAGAAATGGATAATATGCCTTCCATTCAAAATGAAGTGTTGTATGCTATGCAGCCAGAACTGGCCCCCACCGGTGAACAACCTGCCCCGCAAAAATTCGGCGCCAGGGATGTAATGGATCTGAGCTGGAAAAACCTGATGGATGCATACAGTTGCACAGAATGCGGAAGATGCTCTGCAGCCTGCCCGGCGAATCAAACAGGCAAATTATTATCTCCCAGGAAAATAATGATGGATACCCGTGACAGGCTGGAAGAAACTGGAAAGAATATTAATACGAATAAAGAATTTAAAGACGATGGCAAATCATTATTGCACGACTATATATCAGTAGAAGAGCTACGTGCCTGTACCACTTGTAATGCATGTGTGCAGGAATGCCCTGTAAGCATCAGCCCCCTGGATATCATTATACAGCTTCGGAGATACTTAGTAATGGAAGAAAGTAATTCACCGCAGGAATGGACGGCCATGTTCAGTAATGTAGAAAATAATTTCGCTCCCTGGAAATTCAGCCCGGATGAAAGAGACAAATGGGTGGAGGAAATTAATGGATAGATAATAGTGAATAGTTAAGAAAGAATAACTAATAATGAAATTGTTTTTTGCTTTAGTTTTTTCGTTTGCTTTCAACTCTTGCATGAGTTACAAGAATATCAAAATAACAAAGGAAGCCTCGCAAACAATAGCATTACAAAGTTTCTCCTCATCTTGTTGCGGTCAATGTGGTGAAAGAGTTATTGTGGATCAATATGTCAATAAAATACACTCTTTACAGGTTAATTGTGATTTCGAAAACCAATATGCACATCTTTGTACCCCATTTCGTTTGGGTACTCAAAAAAAAATCCTTACTTATAAGAAAAATAAAATAATCTCAGAAACCTATTATAAACCTGTTTATGACACAATATCGTTGTTAAAAAAATACCCAAAGATTAGCCGTGGGGAATATTATGATACATCTATTAAATATTCAAACATAATACCCTTAGATAAAATAGATTCTTTATTGATTAAAAATTATACTCAAATGTCAAAATCTGAGATATGCACAAAAAGTCAAATAGAATTTATCATTGGATTTGTAAAATCTCATGAAATTTTAGACAAAAAGATGTTAATGGAAAAAAACAGAAAGAAAATCCTTAGAAAATAATTGCACTATGCAAATATCCTCCCACCCTTTTCAGACACTTGACTGGTCAATTATTCCAAAAGAAGAACATAAAGGTGAAACCGGAATGGCTTACTGGCAGGTACAAAAAGTAAATGATATCCGGGTAAGAATGGTTGAATATTCGCCAGGTTATAAAGCAGATCATTGGTGCAGTAAAGGCCATATCATTCTATGCCTGGAAGGTGAAATGGACTCCGAACTGGATGATGGTCGTGTATTAAAACTAACCAAAGGCATGTGCTATTTTGTAGGTGATAATGATGAAGCACACCGCAGTACCACCGCAACGGGTTGCAAACTATTTATAGTAGATTAAACCCTGGTTCTTCTTATACAAAATATTTCCTGGCATCATACGTTAAACAACCGATGAAGAAATATCTTATCCTCTTACTAATTACAACTGTCAGCATAAGTATATGCCGGGCTCAGAAACCTTTTGAACTTGGTGCAGAATACCTCCGATCTATCGGCAAAGGGTATAATAGCAGTAAAGTAGCTGCCCGGGCTGAATCATTCAGCAATAAAAACAGTTTTAGTGCAGGCATAACATATCAACTGGCTTCTGCCAAAGCATACTCTGTTTCATCAGGTTTTGGTATTTATGCTGGTTACCGCTATGCGTTTGGAACCAATACAAATGGCAATAACCTTTTTGCCGGTGCCCGGGTATTATTTTCCCTGGAAGACTTTGAAGGAAAAACAAGGCAAAAAAGTTTGCTGATTACACCTATGGCTGAAGCGGGGTATCATTTTATTTTTGCCAAAAGAATTTATGCGGCCCCTTCTGTAGGATTTGGTTACACCATAGAATTCAGCAAGGGTTATAATTCGCTGGATGAGGATGTTGGTAAACGTTTTATCCCGTCCATATCTGCAGGCTACCGGTTTTAAATTTCAATCCCTGTCTTTCTTTGTAATTTTTTCAATTTCTTCTTCAAAGCGGTCTATCTGTTCCTCAAACTTATGTGTTACCTCCTCAGGATGCTCCATCTGATGTACCGCATCTTTTTTCCGGAGTATTTTCCAAAGCTGTATCAGTGCAGTTATCGCAAATATTCCGCCAATCACCCAGTTGAGCACATGCTGGTTGGTATTGATCTTTTGCGCTATTAGCAGGCCTCCAAAGATAAAAATACAGTTGCCCATGAATGTCCCAAAACCAATACCAATGATATAAAAATTATAGTGATCTGGTCTTGGCAGCAACACTTTTTTACTAAACAATACTGTACTCCACCCAAACCAGAATGGAATCTGCACCGGGTTCACTGCACTCATGATAAACCCCAATGCGATCTTGGGCAACGGACTGTCCAATACCATATTCTTTTCTACACTAGGATGCAAGGCTGCATAAAAACTAAAAGCAGCCAGTACTGCCACAATCAAAAAGGTCACCCATTCAAGTGCTTTCAGGATTTTCTCCTGTTTCCGAACCCAATCCATGGCCACCAACGAAATGCGGACATAGATTATTTCTGCGATTAATGATCCCAGAGAAAACAGTAAAGCAGCAGTTACCCCGCTGGAAATGGAGATTTGCATGGCAGCAATATTCAGCGTACCCAAAGGAAGGGAACCCAAAAAACTGACAAGCATGCCTGTTAGAAAAATTTTCAGCAGCGGATGCATAGATCAAAAATACAAAGAAAGCGGACTTAAGTTAGAAGACAGAGGCGGGAAGTTTGAGGAAACGGTCAAATATTATCCGGTAAAATAATTATGTTTCATATGCCGGGTTGGGGTCTTTATTCAATCATATTTCTCCAGCATTTTAAAATGCTTATTTGACTCTTTTAAAAAATTCCATCCTTTTCTAAAGGACCAGTATGGGGTTCCATTTTTATGATTATGCCGGCTGATTCTGTAAAGAGCCTTCCAGTGTTCGAGGATAACGGCATATGCTTTATGGATAGGCATTCCGCAATCATAAATGTGATTAGGCTCTGCTCCACAACCATTAAATTCAAGAATAAGAAAATTCTTTCCCTGCTTCAGGTCATCAATAGAAGTTGTCTTAATATCATAGCGGCCATAAAAAAAACTGGTGGCATGACTCAGTTCGTCAAAAACACGGTGCATTGTCTCATTGATCTCTTTGTGCAGGTTAGTGAACTGTGCCCCCCTGTTGTGATTACCGGCATAAGAAAGATAAAATATCTCCCCGGCAGGAATTAACCTGTCAAAGCGATGACCGTGACGGTGTTCCATTTCTTCCATTCTGAATTTAGCACGGGGATGCATCTCCACCAGCTGCCTCAGCGTAGATTGTCCATCTCCCCTGACATGTAATAGTTCCTTATGGATAAACCCGCTGACAGTTCCTTTTGGTTCAGCGGGGTGACGGTAATAAAATACACTAACTTCAACGGGCAGGTCGACCAGGTCCTGTACAATATATTCAACAGGTACCTTTTCATGATATTTTTTCAACTGCTCCCGGTTATCAATCTTCCTGAATAAAATTCCCTTCATTCCCACATCAGGTTTCACTATGAATGGAAATGAAAATTCAGCATCCACAATTTTTTTTTCTACTTCCTCAAAAGGCAGGTCATGCATGATATAAATGGTCTTTGGCACCAGGTCAGAAGGCAATTGATCATACATTTCCTTTTTCCCCTCCCCTTCAAATCCACCAAATGTAATGGTTGGATTGGATGAACTAAAATACCAGAACGACCCGCTACGAAGACAGTACCAAAGCCATACAGGACTGATCGGCAGGTAAAGCACATAAAAGTTCCACAATTCCCAATTGGTCAGTTTTTGAAAAAATTTCATCATCGGTTACTCAATAAAACAAAAATAAGTTTCCCTGCAACATTGCCGCATATTTTATTGTCCTATTTTGCATTAACCACAAATAAATGCTATGAGATTGCTTATTGCCGCTATAATCAGCTGGTTTTTGTGTGCCAATAGCTACGCCTCCACTACCCCGCCAATTAGCTACAATGAAAACCCGGGAATACAAAGATCGGCAACACCCTCTCTTCAGCTTACTGGTATCCTGAAATTAAAAGTAAGAGACATAGAAAAATTAACCGGACGAAAATTGAAACTGAAAGAAAAAATTGCCTTTAAATTTTTTCAGTGGAAGATCAGGAAAGGACTGAGAATAACAAAAGAAGAACCAAAAAAAAATAAAGGAAAGACCGCTCTTATTTTTGGAATTATCGGGCTGGCTGGTTTGATCACCCCTATTCCAATAGTAGGGGGACTAATGGCACTTGTCGGTATCATATTAGCGATGGTACTTGGCTACGATGCAAAAAAGCAAAACCCTGATGATAAAAATGCAAAGACAGCAATAGTTCTTGGCTGGATTGGTGTTGGATTATTTGTAGTCGCTGTGGCAATTGTTGTAGCAGTATTAGCAACATGGAGCTGGAGCTGGGGCTGATAAATGATGTGTTTTCAGTAATATTGCTTTCATATAATAAGAAAATATGCAGGTTCCAACTGTAGCTGAATTATTTGCAAGTGGTAAAAGCCCCGAAGTGTTATTCTGGGTTGGTTGCGCAGGAAGTTTTGATCAGCGGGCACAAAAAATCACCAAAGCTTTTGTAACTATCCTTGATAAAGTAGGTATTAATTATGCGATTCTTGGTAAAGAAGAAATGTGCACCGGCGATCCCGTACGGCGGGCTGGCAACGAGTTCATGTTCCAGATGATGGCTTACCAGAATATTCAGCTGCTCAATAATTACGGTATCAAAAAAATTGTGACAGCCTGCCCGCATTGTTTCAATACATTGAAAAATGAATACCCTGTACTGGGAGGAAACTACGAGGTTATCCATCACACTACTTTTCTGCAAAGCCTTATTGATGATGGAAAAATAAAACTCAAAGAAGGGGGCACTTTTAAAGGGAAAAAAATTACCTACCATGACAGCTGCTACCTCGGACGTTCGAATAATATTTACGAAGCTCCGAGAAAAGTACTGGAAGCACTGGATGCCGAATTGATAGAAATGAAGCGATGCCGCAGCAACGGGTTATGTTGTGGAGCCGGGGGTGCCCAGATGTTTAAAGAAGAAGAAAAGGGAACCAGCCGTATCAATATCGACCGCAGTAACGAAGCTATTGCTACCGGGGCATCTGTAATCACTGCTGCATGCCCTTTCTGCAATACAATGATGACTGATGGTGTAAAGCTTGCTGAAAAAGAAGAGTCTGTCCAGGTGTTAGATATAGCCGAACTGGTTGCACAATCAATGATGTAAGTATGAGCAAGAAACAGAAAACCTGCTCAAAAAATTCATTGGTGCTAAAATTATTGGTTTTCCCCTGACAAGTTGGGTTAATCTCCCGCATAAAGCAAGTGAGGAGAAGAATCAAACAAAGACTTTTGCAAAGCAAAAGCTTCCCGTAATTTGCCTTTGGGAACCAGTATACTTATTTCATTATTTCGAAAAGTTCCCGGCTGTTCCTCAAATAGGATGTTGAGAATATTCAACTCACCGTCGTCCCGAAGTTCAACATTTTTTAATTGCCCTGCATTAATGCCAAACTTCCAGAGCTGGCTCCCGACAAGTATTCTTTCGGAATTAATTTTTACTTCTGGCACATTGCTCAAAAACAACAAGGTGAATTTTCTCCAGGTCCGAAAGAAAAAATTCCTTTTTGCTGCTACTATACACATAAATGCCCTCCATTCTTTCCGGCTATAAGTCCAGTGGACTTCTGTCATGTTATATTGTTTACAGGTTATAAATTGGTCGTAATTTAGCAGCATGAATCTTGATTTTAAATACCTGCTGGACGGTAATTTTCATCCTTCCTCAAGGGTCTGGGTGTATCAAAGTAGCCGGCTTTTTTCTCTTGGTGAAGCACTGGAGATAGAGGAACTGCTTAAATCCTTTACAGATAAATGGCAAAGCCATGGCACCCCGGTAAAGGGAGCAGCATATCTTTTCTTTGGCCAGTTTATTATTCTGATGGCCGATGAATCAGCAGCTGGTGTTAGCGGATGCAGCACGGATAGCTCTGTACGCCTGATAAAAGATATTGAACAACGGTTTGCCGTAAATATGTTTGACCGTACAACACTGGCTTTTGTAATAAAGGAAAAGATTCAGCTACTGCCCCTATCCCAATTACAATATGCAGCCGAAAATGGATTCGTAAATGGCGATACTTTATACTTCAATAATCTTGTGCAAACAAAAAAGGAACTGGAAAACAATTGGATCATTCCGCTAAAGGACAGCTGGCTGGCTAACAGGATCACATTCTCAAAATCTGTTTAGCAAAACAGGTAACTGACACAGGCAATTCTTTTATGATACCTTTTTTGGCGCAGGTTTCTTCTGTTGATTATTAAAATTGTACGCTATTGTCAACCTGTAGTTACGGGTTTGTGTAAGGCTATAACTTTCCAGGTTGAAATTAGTACCATAAGTATATATGCGGCGCTGCTGGTTAGCAAAAGGGTCAATTGTATTAACTGTTATAATAAGTTTCTTATTTAAAAACTTCCGCTGAATGCCCAAGTTCATGCTCGTATTCCAGCGGGCATACCCCTGTGGTGAGGCAAACCTGTTCAGGTTAAACCCGCCATTAAAGCTCCACATTTCTGTGGGAGTGAAATTGGAAGTAAGATTTGATGTGAAGGAACCTCCATCCCTGAATTTTCTTACTGTTTTATCAAACTCACTATACTTACTATAAGTATAACTGGTGCTGAAATTTACTTTCAGTTTCTTTGTCAGTGTAATACCATTCCAACTGCTTATTTCATACTCTTTCCGGCCGCTGATGTTTTCCCAGGTAATCTGTGTCTTTCCTTCTTCCAGCAATGTTCTAACCTGGCTGAAAACGTCTTCCACCACATTATATCCAAATCCAAGATTCAGAAAATACTTAGCCTTCGTTCTTCCAAGTATAAAGTCGAAATTATGAGCAGTAGAAGCTTCCAGGCCGGCATTACCAAAGCGAACATTATAAGGATCTGAAAAATCTATAGTCGGATTCAATTCTCCGATACCCGGCCGGCGAATACTTCTGCGATAGGCAAACGTAAGACTCAGTTTTTCCTTCCAGGTCTTATTGATATTGGCAAAAGGCAACCATGTCAGGTAATTATTCTTTACCTCCTTATTTTCTTTTAATAATTCAAACCAGATATCGGTTTGTTCGGCAGTTGTACCTACTGTAAAACTGAAATTCTCTCCCAATATCTGTTTTACAGAACCACGAAGATGACTCACCGTTTGATGAAACCAGAAATCATTACTTAGCAGGTCCAGGTCTTCCATGGTTCCTTCCGGTTTCTTCTTGTAACTGGCATCTACTACTACATGGTTGTTAGAGCGGTTATACAATAGTCCTCCGGAAATAAATGTTTTTTTATTACCGAGCATTTTATCATAGTTCAACCGCAATGTATGCCCGTTTACCTTTGTATTATTCTGCTGCCGTTGCATAGAATCCAGGCCATTGGGAGTTAGATCAGCCGGATTAAAAAACTGCTGGTAAAAATCCCGGTCATTGTCGTTGTAGGAAAGATTGTAGCTACTTATAAATTTTAATGTCTCCCCGGGCTTGCCTTTCAGGGTGTATGCAAAACTGAAGTTGGGACTATAACTATCTCCGATGCTTTTAATGGTTCGCTCACTTAACCGCCATAATTCATCAAAACGGTTGATATTCCTGTATTCTGTCAGGTTATGATTATCAAAACTGTTCTGATTGAAGTTTAGCACAAAATTCAACAGGTTTTTTTTATTAATATCATAATCCACATTCACCCTGAAGTTGGGTCGCCAGCTCTTATTTGTATAGTTATTAGTTGTATTAAAAAAGTTAGATGAATCGGCATACATATTATTCCTGATTGAATAACCATTTCCTATGTAGCGATTGTAACTGGCACCGCCATTAATACTGATCGAAAAGCCCTGTTTACGGTAATTAAAACTTCCGTTCATTGATGCTTCCCCTCTTGTACCACCTGAAAGTGATATTCGTCCGCTCTTCCCCACTTTTCCTTTTTTAGTTACAATATTGATCACTCCCCCTTGCTCGTTGGCATATTGCGGCGGAGGATTGGTCATTACTTCTATTTTTTCGATAGAACTGCCCGGCAACGATTCAAGCAGGTCCTGTAATTGCTGTAAATTCAACTCAACAGGCTTATCGTCAATCAGGATCTTAGGTTCCTTACCACGGACGGTTACTTTCCCGTCAGCATCTTTTGTAACCAGTGGAACCTGTGTTAATAATTCACTGGCAGTACTGCCAGCAGCCAATGCAGATTCTCCTGCGTTGAAAGTGATATTACCATCCTTTGACTGGATCAAAGGTTTTTCTGCATAGATGACCACATCATCAAGCAGCTCATTTGATTTGGGTTTCAGTACAATATCAGTAAGATTAAAATCAAATCGTTCAGTACGAAACCATATACTATCAATGGTCAATGTCTGCAGACCCACATAACTGATAGTAAGTTTATAATACCCGAATTTGATTCCCGAGAAACTAAACTCTCCGGCTTTGTCAGTAGACACTGATCGTTTACCGAGTGTATCTGTAAAGGATATCAATTGTACTGTTGCTGCCTCGAGGGCTTTGCTTTTACTATCCATCACATTGCCACTGAGAATGCCTGCGATGGTCTTTTCCTGCCCAAATACGGTCGAACAAAAAAGAAAGAGAGTGATAGTAAAAATGATAGCTTTTTTCAACATTGATCTTTAGACGCCAAAGATACCCCTTACCTGCTGTAGAAAAGGAGCTATTTTCCAGTAACGGCAAAGGCAAACGTTTGTAATTCAGCCTCTCATGTACTTATGACATCCTGTCATTATCTTCCGGCTTTTAGGTATATTTGCAGTCCTAAATTTGGTTGAATGCTTGATCTAATGACAGAAAAAGTGCAGGACGAATCCCGGCAAGGCGAAGCTTATGCTGCCTTTGCCAACGACCCTAATCAATACAAAAAAAGATTCTATATAGAAAGCTACGGCTGCCAGATGAATTTCGCAGACAGTGAAGTTGTGGCTTCTATTTTACATAAAGAAGGCTATGGAGCCACTCCCAACCTGGAGGAAGCTGATCTGGTGTTTATCAATACATGTTCTATCCGGGAAAAAGCAGAGCAAACAGTCCGTAAACGGCTTACCGAATTCAGAAAATTAAAAAAGAAGAAAAAAGGAATGCTGGTGGGTGTACTGGGATGTATGGCGGAACGGTTGAAATCAAAATTCCTTGAGGAAGAAAAACTGGTTGATATAGTGGTAGGTCCCGATGCTTACCGCTCACTGCCCGGCCTGGTAGAAGAAGCTGAAGGCGGACAAAAAGCAGTAAATGTATTATTAAGCCGTGATGAAACCTATGCTGATATTTCACCCGTACGTTTAGATAGCAATGGCGTAAGTGCATTTGTAAGTATTATGCGTGGCTGTAATAATATGTGTTCTTTCTGTGTGGTGCCTTTTACCCGGGGAAGGGAAAGAAGCCGTGATGCAGCCAGTATTATCAATGAATGCCGTGACCTGTTCGAAAATGGCTATAAAGAAGTGACGCTGCTGGGTCAGAATGTTGACAGCTACTATTTCGTTGATGAGCTCAATGACCGGGTGGTCACTTTTGCAAAACTCATGGAAGAAGTGGCACAGATATCCCCGCTGCTGCGGGTACGCTTCTCTACTTCACATCCAAAAGATATTACGGATGATGTGCTTTATACAATGGCAAAGTATGAGAACATCTGTAACTACATACACCTGCCGGTGCAAAGTGGTTCTTCAAGAATTTTGCAACTGATGAACCGTACTTACACCAGGGAATGGTATATGGCAAAGGTCGACCGCATCCGGCAGATCATTCCTGATTGCGGCATTTCTTCAGATATTATCACTGGTTTTTGTACAGAAGAAGAAAAGGATCACAGGGATACCATCAGTATAATGGAATACAGCCGCTATGACTTTAGTTATATGTTCTTCTACAGTGAAAGACCAGGTACGCTGGCACAAAGGAGATACAAGGATGATATTCCCGAAGAAGTGAAAAAAAGGAGGTTGCAGGAAATTGTGGAGATACAAAACAAGCTTTCACAGGAAAGTAATAAAAAAGATATCGGTAAAACATTTACTGTGCTGATTGAAGGTGATAGTAAGAAAAATGATAAGGAATGGAAGGGAAGAAACAGCCAGAACAAGGTGATCGTATTCCCTAAAGAAAACTATTCGCTGAAAAATGGAGACTATGTACAGGTAAAAGTGCTCGATTGCACACAAGCCACATTGCTAGGAAAAATTATTAACCCGGAAATATAATCTTCTTACGAGTCAGAAGCATATGGATATTCAAAGTATAAAAAATCGTTTCGCTATTATCGGCAACTCCCCCGCTCTCAACTATGCATTGCAGGTAGCTGCACAGGTGGCCAACACTGATCTTACTGTATTAATCAACGGGGAAAGCGGAGTAGGTAAAGAAGTGTTCTCACAGATCATACATTCACTTTCGGCCAGGAAACATAATCCGTTTATAGCAGTAAACTGCGGAGCAATACCGGAAGGCACAATAGATTCTGAATTATTTGGCCACGAGAAAGGATCCTTTACAGGAGCCGTAGATGCCCGCAAGGGATACTTCGAAACAGTAAATGGTGGTACCATTTTCTTAGATGAGATCGGCGAATTACCTCTCGGTACCCAGGCAAGGCTGCTGAGGGTCCTTGAAACAGGAGAATATATAAGAGTTGGCTCTTCCAAGACCCAAAAAACAGATGTACGGGTTATTGCCGCTACCAACAAAGATCTGCTGCAGCAGGTACAATCCGGTAAATTCAGGGAAGACTTATATTATCGTCTTAGTACAGTTCCTATCCGGGTGCCCGCCCTGCACGACAGACCCGAAGACATTCATCTGCTGTTTAGAAAATTTGCTGCTGATTTTGCCACCAAATACAAAACCTCTTCCGTTCAACTGGATGATGAAGCAAAACAACTGTTAATAAACTATCCCTGGCCGGGTAATGTGCGGGAATTGAAGAATATTGCAGAACAAATTTCAGTTCTTTCGCAGGACAAACAGATAACGGCAAAAGAATTGAATAAGTTTTTACAACCCTATTCGAATAACAGGATGCCTGTTCTGGCCTCTGCACCAGGTAATGTTCATGAATTTTCTAATGAAAGAGAGATTTTGTACAAGCTTTTTTTCGACATGAAAAAAGATGTAACAGAATTAAAGAGGATGTTCCTGGATGTATTGCAGAACCCGGAAATGGTGGCGCAAAACCAGCATTTCATTAATGAACTGAAAGAATTAAAAGGACAAGGACAGGAAGTAATGCAGCCAAAGCCTTTATCAATCGGGGTTCAGCCGGCCGCACAAACTGTTCAGCCTGTTATTATGAATAATGACATTCATGAGCATGTGGAAGTAGAAGAAAGCCTGAACATAATGGATAAAGAAAAAGAGTTGATAGTAAAGGCATTGAAAAAACACAAAGGCAAAAGAAAAGATGCCGCCCTTGACCTGGGCATCAGCGAAAGAACTCTTTACCGTAAATTAAAAGAATACGATATAGAAGAATAATGTTTAGTACAAAAAAAATATCCGTTTTTATTGCTGCAGCTATCTTTATCACGGCTGTGATATCCGGTAGCAGCAGTTGTGGTATTTATAAATTCAATGATGCTTCCGTTCCGGACAGTATCAAGACGGTAAAAGTCAACTTCATTGAAAACAGGGCCACCTACGTTAATCCCCAATTAAGCCCCAGGCTGACCGATAAATTGCGGCAAAAGATAATTGGCCAGACAAAGCTTATACAGACCAACAATGAACCGGATTGGGAGATTGACGGAACGATCACACAATATACTTTCAGTACATCCGCTATCACTGGCCAGCAGGCTGCAAACAACAGGCTGACCGTGGCTGTACAAATGGTATTATCAGACCGTAAAGCCAATAAAACAGAAAAAATTGATGTAAGCAGAAGCTTTGAATTTAAAGGCAATCAATCCTTCCAACAAGCTGAAAATGATCTTGCTGAAGAAATGATCAGGACTCTCACTGATGATATTTTCAATAAGCTTTTCTCTAAATGGTAGACAGGTTGACTTTGCGGCTTCAGACAATTTTTCAACCTATTTATTTTCTTATCTTGTTATGATGAATGTACGGATCAACCAACTGGTAAAATCGTTGCTTCAAAAAGACTCCCTTGATCAATGCACCCTTCCTGAACTGACAGAGTTTGCTGAAAAGAACCCTTATTTTGGTGCTGCCCAGCTTTTACTCACTAAAAAGTTGCAGACAGAACAACCTGAGAGATATGATGAGCAATTACAGAAAACTTTACTGTACTTCCACAACCCACTATGGGTAGAACATTTGCTGAATGAGACAGGAACTGCCGAAGTGATAAAATCAAAAAAAGACGGGATTATTACTGCCCCGGCAGAAGAGAAATTAATTGTGCCCGAAGAACCCGCAATAACATTTGCCACCCCGGAAAAAAAGGATGAACCTGTTATTACAGAAACACAAATTACTCCTGTTACCAAACAATCCGCTGCAGATATTCCTTTAGTAAAAATCGAAGCTGTTGATCCCAGCATTTCTGAGCTTACATTTGAACCATTCCATACTGTTGATTATTTTGCTTCACAAGGCATCCGGTTTAAAGAAGAGGAAAAGCCAGTTGATAAGTTTGGCAAACAATTGAAGAGTTTTACAGACTGGTTGAAAACGATGAAGCGGTTACCCGTAACTGAAATGGGAAAGACAATGGAGATCCAGGCAGAAAAAAAGGTAGAACAACTCGCCGGGCAATCCATTGCAGACAGGGAAGTTATCACTGAAGCTATGGCCGAAGTATGGGAAAAACAGGGAAATGTGTTCAAAGCCATTGAGATATACAGCAAATTAAGTTTGCTCGAACCCTCTAAAAGCCCTTATTTTGCAGCGAAAATTGAGGAATTAAAGAAAACAAACTGATATGACGACTTTATTTGTGATACTGATTATTCTGGCCTCGGTTGTACTGGGCCTGATTGTGCTGGTTCAAAATCCAAAAGGTGGCGGCCTGGCTGGTAATATTGCCGGTTTCAGCAACCAGTTTATGGGTGTTAAGCAAACGACTGATGTACTGGAAAAAGGCACCTGGATCTTTGGTGGTGTTATCGCCGTGTTATGCCTGCTTTCTGTTCTTTTTATTTCTAAATCTGCCAGTTCGGGCCCGGACAGAACAAAAGATGCCACCGGCGCTTCAGTTCCTGCTGCCACTACCCCTCAGCAAAATGCTCCGGGTACCATGCAATTAAATCCGCAACCTGCTACGCAAAACCCCGATAGCACAAAAAGATAAAATAGTATAATCATACTTTAGCCCCGGTCTTATTATAAACAGATCGGGGTTTTTTATTTAATTTGAGCACCAGGTATGAGCAAAAGAAAAATCATTTCAGCAGTAATTCTGCTCCTCCTTATTATAGCTGGATTTATCGGTTATAAAACACTTGGCCCTTCTGTTTCAAATAAAAATGGAAAATTCATTTATATCAAAACTGAGGATAACTTTTCAACTGTAGAAGAAAAGCTACTCAGCCAAAAAGCGATCACCGATAAGAACTGGTTCAGGAGGGTTGCCGGTTGGTTAAAGTTTAAGCAAGTAAAACCGGGCCGCTATGAGATCAGAAAAGGAATGAGTTTGTATTCCCTTGTAAAAATGCTCAGAAATGGTAATCATTCCCCGGTAAAGATGACGATTGTAAAAGAAAGAACCCGGGAGCAACTGGCTGGTAAAATGGGAAGGAAGTTCGACACCGGATGTGATTCACTGGAAATGATCCGCTTTTTGAGCAGTAATGATTCCCTGGCCAGATTCGAAGTTGATACAAATACTGCCATGGCGATTGTAATGCCTTATACATATGAATTAAACTGGAGCAGCAGTGCCGGTAAGATTATGCAGCAATTTCATACAGCTTTTAAAAAATTCTGGACAGCAGAAAGAAAAGCCAAAGCTGGCAAGCTTAACCTGACCCCGCTGCAGGTTGTCGTTCTTGCATCTATTGTTGATGAAGAAACACTCAGAAAAGATGATAAATATAAGATCGCCAGTGTTTATCTCAACCGCTTAAAAAAAGATATGAAACTGGAGGCTGATCCGACAGCGAAATTTGTAACAAGAAACTTTGCACTTGGTCGCATTACGGGATCACATCTTAAATTACAATCACCATATAACACCTATTTGAATAAGGGGTTACCCCCCGGCCCGATCTGCACTCCTTCCATTGAATCAATTGAAGCTGTACTGGATGCTCCTGAAACGGATTATATTTTTTTCGTAGCCAGTTATAAATTTGACGGCACTACTATTTTCACCAGTAATTATCCCGATCATACCAGATATGTAAAACTATTTCATGCTGAACAGAACAGAAGAGCAGACTCGTTGAAAAAAAACAAGGCAAAATAAAATGCCCTTACTCAAAAAGATACTATCCACCGTTGAAGCAACTGCACCTGTTGCATTCCTGATTAAAAAGAGCAAGGTCACTTCACTGCCCGGTTTCAACGGTATCGCTGTTTTTGATGTAGTTAACTTTTTTATAGGCCAGGTAAAAACGATCGGTATGACGGAAAGGGCATCTGCTATTGCCTTTAACTTTGTTATGGCCATCCCTCCTGCCATCATCTTCCTGTTTACATTGATACCATTCATTCCCATCACTGATGCATTTCAGCAGGAGATGTTCAGCCTGATCAAAGATGTGATACCGGGTGAGAAAGACAATTCGGTATTGATAAAATTCCTCGAAGACTTTATCAATAAACCCAGGAACGGGTTATTATCCCTTGGTTTTCTTTTGTCACTTTTTTTCTCCTCCAATGCCATGATGGGCATTATGAGGTCATTTGATAAAAATTATATTGGTTTTAAAAAAAGAAAAGGATTGCAAAGCAGATTGGTGGCTCTCAAGATCACCATGTTCCTTTACCTCTTCGTTTTTTCGTCAGTTTTATTACTGGTAGCCCGTGGCGCAGTACTCGAATGGCTGGGCATCACCAATGAAACGGTGTTGACAGTAATTAATAATCTGCGGTGGTTAATCGTGATCCTGCTATTCTTTGCCTGTATTTCATATATATACCGTCATGCCCCTTCTGTGCATAAGAAATGGAAATTTATTAATCCGGGGTCCATTGTAGCTACTTTCCTTATGTTGCTGCTTACCTTATTATTCTCCTGGTGGGTATCCCGTTTTGGCAATTACAACCAGCTTTATGGATCTATCGGAACAGTATTGATTATCATGGTCCTTATCTTTATCAATTCCCTCGTATTACTAATCGGGTTTGAGCTGAACGTAAGCATTTCTTCGCTTAAAAAAATTGCAGATGAACGGAAAGAAATAATGTCGGACGGAGAAGGAATATCTGCCTGATTTCCGAAATTTATAGTCCAAAAAAATACTATGAAAAAAATATTGTTTTCGATACTGCCGGTAGCTACCCTTGGGTTTATTACTTTAAGTTCAGTAAGCGATCCATTGCCTATCGGCGCTGCAGCTCCTAATGCAGACCTGAAAATGAAAGACATCTCCGGGAAGGAAGTATCGCTGAATGATGCCAAAAAGAAAAATGGACTGCTGGTCATGTTCAGTTGCAATACCTGCCCATATGTGATAAAGAACCAGTCCCGTACCAACGAAATAGCCAAATATGCCCTTGACAAAGAAATAGGTGTGGTAATACTAAATTCAAATGAGGCTTATCGTGACGACCAGGATTCATACGAAGCCATGAAACAGTATGCGGCTGACCAGGGATATGCCTGGTATTACCTCGTAGATAAAAATCATACTATGGCAGATGCTTTTGGAGCCAACCGCACACCAGAATGTTTCCTGTTTGATAATAACGGGAAACTGGCCTATCATGGTGCTATTGACGATAATCCGTCTGATGCTGGTTCTGTTGGCCGTAAGCATCTGAAAGAGGCAATAAATGAATCAGTAACAGGCAGGGAGATCACGGTAAAACAATCAAAATCTGTAGGCTGCACTATAAAAAGACTTTAATTACCCCCGCGGTACTTTACTTAAAAAAACCTGTTTGCCGGAAACAAACAGGTTTTTTTATGTGATTTTATGGAATATTTTATGGTTTGCATCCAACTCATTGTCCTGCATTTGTAAACCAAAAAATCTTGCTTATGCTTTCCCGCCAAACACTCAACCGTATCATCATTATCGGCTTTATGGTTTTAGTTGGCTTTGCCCTTGCCAAAGCTATTTATCATAACAGCATTATGGGTATCATTATGGCATTAACAAGTCTGGGTGCCGGTATTTATTTCCTGTACCTGATGGTGAAAGCCAAAGAACAAATGGAAGCAGAAGAAGCAGCCCGTTAATTTATTCAGAGTATAGCCATGATTTCTTTTTTCAGTTCTGAATGGGATAACTGCTTTTCAAAAAAATTACGGTAACCTGTCTTATTATTAATAAAAAGCGTTGCCGGAATGGCCCCTGACCATTTGGGATCAACCCTGGGGCAGAAATAATCTGCATTTGTTTCATCCAGCCATAAAATAGTGGCGGTGATTTTTCTTTTTGCAGCAAAAGACTCAACTCCTTTTGGAAATAGTTCTTTAAAATCCAGACTGACCAGGAGTAGTTGTATACTATCCTCCTGATGATTTTTTACCTCTTCGATAAAGTATGGTAGTTCTTCAATACAAGGCTTGCACCAGGTAGCCCAGAAGTTGACGATCAATGGAGTTTTACTTTCTGCAATGATCTTTTCCAGTTCTGTGATCTTTATTGACCTGATGGGCTGCGCCTGCAGCATTCCGGTGACAATAATAAAAATGATAAGTATGTATAGTTTTTTCATTCTTAACTCATAACTCTGAATTATCCTTCAACTCCCACTCCTTCAGCAATCCCTGCTTCATGACGTGGTCCATATCAGCCCGGTTGTAATGCCCGGCATTATTCTTTTGCCGGAATGCTTCATACAATGTAACAGCACAGGCCACGCTGATATTCAATGATTGAATGATACCTACCTGAGGAATGATGAAATTGCCATCGGCCAGTGCCCTGATCTCATCACTTACCCCGCTGTGTTCATTGCCAAACACCAATGCAATAGGCTGTGTCATGTCAATCTGGTATAAACCTACTGCATCACTGCTTAAGTGAGTAGTTAAAATTTTTGAATAGCATTTTCTGAGTGATAAGAAACATTCTTCTGCATTTTCAAACTGGTGAACCGTCAGCCACTTAGCCGCACTGGACGAACTCCTCGCTCCCCATTTTTTATGCCTTGGTATTTTCGTATTGAGAATATATACTTCCTGGATCCCCACTGCATCACAGGTACGCATTACCGCCGATATATTATGCGGGTCAAAAACATTTTCCAGCACAACGGTCAGATCAGGTTGTCGTTTCGACAATACCGTAATCAGTTTATCTCTTCGTTCCGGAGTCATTGAAATGGAGGGCTTTAGATTGCAAACTTCGCTAAATTAAGTATATTTATAAGTGATGATTAGTGATTCGTTTGTCCCGGCTTTAAACCGATGCAAAGTAAACAGCCGGGAATGGGCCTTAGTCCCAAAACATAGTCGTCAAACTAAACAGAATAAGACAAAATCGAAATATGAAATACTCTCCTGTCCAGAATTATGTAAACGGAAAATTTGTAGCTGCTTCCACTTCCAAAACTATGGAAGTCATTTCCCCTTTAGATGGAAAATTGTTATCAACAGTTCCGATGTCGACCGCCAAAGATCTTGATGAAGCGGTGAAAGCAGCCAAAGCTGCTTTTCCTGCCTGGAGCAAAACACCGATCAAAGAAAGAGTGCAGGTCTTTTTTCGGTATAAATATTTATTGGAAAAGCATTTGAAGGAATTATCTGAACTGGTTCAGGAAGAAAATGGAAAGACCTACAGTGAAGCTGTCGCTGAAGTGGAAAAAAGTATTGAACTGACAGAGTTTGCCTGTTCGCTCCCGCAATTAGTGACTGGTGAAATACTGGAAGTAAGTAAAGGTGTTGAATGCAGAACGGAGCATGTGCCGCTGGGAGTTGTAGCCTCAATTGTTCCGTTTAATTTTCCCGCAATGGTTCCCAACTGGACGATACCTAATGCGATTGCACTCGGCAACTGCATGATCATAAAACCATCAGAGAAAGTACCACTAAGTACTGCAAGACTTGCACAACTATTAAAAGAAGCCGGCTTGCCTGATGGTGTGCTGAATATTGTAAATGGCGACAGCGAGATCGTCAATGCCATCTGCGATCACCCGGGTATTGAAGCCGTTTCGTTTGTCGGTTCCACCAAAGTTGCCAAAATAGTTTACCAACGAGCAACACAGCACTATAAAAGAGCTTTAGCACTCGGAGGGGCAAAAAATCATTTGATGGTATTGCCCGATGCCATTCCGGGAATGACAGCGCAAAATGTGGCAGCCAGCATGAGTGGTTGCGCCGGTCAACGCTGCATGGCCGCCTCTGCCATGATCGGTGTGGGTAATGTGGACAGTATCATTGATAAGATTTGTGAGGAAGCCAGGAAAATTATTCCCGGAGAAAATCTCGGTGCGGTGATCAGTAAAGAAAGTAAGGAACGTATTGAAGGTTATATCACCGAAGCAGAAAAGCAGGGTGCTAAAATTTTAGTAGATGGACGCAATGCCAAAGTGAAAGGAAAAGAAAATGGCACTTATGTAGGCCCGACGGTGATTGATTATGTAACACCAAATATGAGTGTGGCTAAAGAAGAAATATTTGGTCCTGTAATTTCAATAATGAGAACTAATACGGTTGATGAAGCATTAGCGATTGAAAATGCGAATCCTTATGGCAATGCTGCTTCCGTGTTTACACAAAATGGCGGCATGGCCCGTTATATTATTGACCGTGCCAGCGCCGGTATGATCGGGGTGAATGTAGGTGTACCTGTTCCAAGAGAACCCTTCTCCTTCGGTGGGTGGAATGAAAGTAAGTTTGGTGTGGGTGATATCACGGGTAAAAGCTCCATTGAGTTCTGGACTAAATTGAAGAAGAGCACTACGAAGTGGAATCCTGAGTCGGGAGTGAATTGGATGAGTTAATAAATTATTATAAATGTTGAATTTTAAATGTTGAATGAATAATGCATTTAAAATTCAACATTCAACATTTAAAATAAATAAAAGTGTCTGAAACTAAAGTTATCTCCGAATCATTAGACATCATCCAGGACAATCTTGATTACACTCTCTTTTCCTGGAGCAAACAAAAAGGCATCGCCCCTATCGCCGTAAAACATGCCGAAGGTGTTTACTTATATGACTACGATGGTAAACGTTATATTGATTTCTCCTCCGGGTTGATGAATGTGAATATCGGTCATGGCAACCAGCGGATAACCGATGCTGTAGTAAAACAAATGCAGGAAGTGGCCTATGTAACGCCGAGTTGTGTAACAAAAGTGCGGGGAGAACTGGGAAAGAAACTGGCGGAGATATGTCCCGGTGATCTGAATAAAGCATTCTTTACCTTATGCGGTGCTACTTCAATTGAAAATGGAATCAAGCTGGCGAGACTATATACCGGTCGGCATAAAATATTGACCCGCTATCAATCTTATCATGGTGCATCCTATGGTGCCATGAGTGCCAGTGGCGATCCAAGACGTTTACCGATGGACACACAGCAAGCCCCCAACTTTGTGCATTTTGATCTTCCTTATTTATACCGCTGGGAATATGGAGAAGAAAGTTTATTGAAAGAATCGGTAGCCTCCTTAGAAAGAGTGATCGCTTATGAAGGTCCGGGAAATATTGCAGCCATATTATTAGAAGGCGAATCAGGCTCATCAGGTTGTTTGAAATACCCGGTTGGTTATTTGAAGGCGGTCCGGGATATCTGTAACAAACATGGCATCTTACTGATCATGGATGAAGTGATGAGTGGTTTCGGCCGCACCGGTAAGTGGTTTGGTTTTGAAAATCATGGAATCATTCCCGATATGATCGCCATGGCAAAGGGACTGACCTGTGGTTATTTACCATTTGGCTGTTTGATGGTATCAGATAAGATCGCCGCAAAATATGATGACACTGTTTTGTCACTCGGCCTCACCTACTCTGCCCACCCTGTCAGTTGTGCTGCTGCATTAGAAACAATAAAAATTTATGAGGATGATAGCCTGATTGAGAATTGCGTTGCTATGGGACAATATGTCAATGAACAAGTAGAATTATTAAAACAAAAACATCCCAGCATCGGCGATTTCCGCAATACAGGTTTACTCGGCTGTATAGAATTAGTGAAGAACAGGAAGACCAAAGAACCCATGGCGCCCTTTAATGCCAAACCCGATGAAATGGTGGTGATGAATAAAGTGGCCGCAAAGATCAAAGAGCTGGGTATGTACACTTTTGTTCGCTGGAGTTATATATTCATTGCACCGCCGCTTTGTGTTACGAAAGAACAAATTGATGAAGGGTTGAAGATTATCAGTGAGGCTATTTCAATAGCAGATCAGTATTATATTGAATGATAAATTTTGAATGTTAAATGAATGGCTGTTTTTCATTCAGCATTTAATATTCAACATTCAAAATAAACCATGAACGGAAATCAAAACATACACGACCACTCTCTCATCAACGAAGACCTCGCTCCTGTTCCCCTGGAAAAAAGAACCTGGGGTACCTGGAACTATGCGGCCTTATGGATCAGCATGAGCCTTTGTATCCCGACATACATGCTGGCCAGTTCGCTGATCGGGGGCGGGATGAACTGGTGGCAGGCCATCCTCACTATTTTTCTCGGCAATACGATTGTGCTGATACCAATGATACTGAACGGCCATGCCGGTGCTAAATATGGTATCCCCTTCCCTGTTTTCGCAAGAGCCAGTTTTGGTACGCAAGGTGCTAATATCCCCGCGATGCTGCGGGCTATCGTAGCCTGTGGCTGGTTTGGTATTCAAACCTGGATCGGTGGCGATGCATTGTATCACATTCTCAAAGCATGGAACCCCTCTTTAGCTGAGGTGGATACACAGTCGTTGTTTCCGCAGGCATTACCGATGATCTGCTTCCTGGTATTCTGGTTGCTGAACATGTATATTGTTTATCTCGGTGTGGAAAGTATCCGGAAATTATTAGTATTCAAAGCTATCTTTTTGCCGCTGGCGGCATTGGCCTTATTAGCCTGGGCCATCACCGCAGCGAAAGGATTAGGGCCGATACTGGAACAACCTTCTCAATTACACGGCAATGAATTCTGGAAATATTTCTTTCCAGCATTGACGGGTATGGTGGGTTTCTGGGCCACACTTTCATTAAATATTCCCGACTTTACGAGGTATGCCAAATCACAAAAAGCACAGATCAGCGGGCAGGCAATCGGCTTACCCCCGTCCATGACTTTGTTTGCTTTTATCGGAGTGGTGGTAACATCAGCAACACCTATTGTGTACGGCAGTACTATCTGGGATCCGGTACAACTGGCCGGTAAATTTGAAAATAAACTCATGGTGAGTTTTGCCATGCTGGCGGTGATCATCTCCACACTGGCCACTAATATTGCAGCCAATATTGTAAGTCCTGCAAACGACTTTGCCAACCTGGCACCAAAGAAAATAAATTTTAAGAGTGGCGGTTATATCACTGGTATCATTGGGATATTGATCTTTCCCTGGAAATTAGTTGCCGATCCCAGCGGGTATATTTTTACCTGGCTGGTGGGCTATTCAAGTTTACTGGGCCCCGTGGGAGGAATTCTGATCACCGATTATTATTTTATTCGCAAACAACAACTGGCGGTAGATGAATTGTACAGTTCAACAGGACGTTATCATTTCAGCAACGGTTTCAATACAGTTGCGATCATTGCATTACTCGCCGGCATTTTACCCAACATTCCCGGTTTTTTGGTAACGATCAAGGTAATAGCGGCGGATACAGTTCCTTACTGGATCAGCAATCTCTATAATTATGCCTGGTTTGTTGGCTTCTTTGTAAGTGGCTTTGTATATTGGACATTAATGAAAAAAAGGAATTATGCTATTTGATAAATTTTGAATGTTATTGACTCATTCAACATTCATCATTCAACATTTAAAATAATCGGCCATGAATATTTTAATAAAAAACGGAAGGATCATTACTGCAACTGATGATTATGTAGCAGATATTCTTATTGAAGGCGAAACCGTAAAAGCCATTGGAAAAAATTTGCAGGTAACTGCCGACAAAGAAATCGATGCCTCCGGCAAACTCGTTTTCCCCGGCGGTATTGACCCGCATGTGCATCTGGATATGCCTTTCATGGGCACTTACTCTTCCGACAATTATGAAACAGGAACAAGAGCCGCCTTATTCGGCGGCACCACGATGGTGATCGATTTCATCTTACAGAAACAAGGCCATTCATTACAGGCGGCATTAGATGAATGGAGAGGCCGCAGTGATGGCAACTGTCTCGGCGATTACAGTTTCCACATGGCTGTTACTGATTTCAACGACAATACGAAAAAAGAAATACAGGGGCTGATCGAGAAAGAAGGCATCACTTCGTTCAAAACATTTATGGCCTATAAAGGTGCTTTAATGATTGATGACCGGCAGATGATCGGCCTGATGGAGGAAGTGAAAAAACACGGCGGTCTCATCAATGTACATGCTACCAATGGCGATATGATTGATTACCTTGTTGCCAAACACAGAAGTGAAGGAAAACTATCCCCCCTGTATCATTATTTATCA
>JAKQEA010000080.1 GCA_029558715.1 Bacteroidota bacterium
GCGGGTTGTGTAACAGGTAAACCAATCACTCAGGGTGGTGTTCGTGGCCGCCGTGAAGCAACAGGTCTTGGTGTATTCTTCGGTATCCGTGAAGTATGTAATATGCCGGATGTAATGAAAAAACTTGGTATGCCTGTAGGTGTGGAAGGCAAAAAAGTGATCGTTCAGGGATTGGGTAATGTGGGTTACCACTCTGCTAAATTCTTCCAGGATGCCGGTGCGAAAATAATAGCCCTGGCAGAATATGAAGGCGCCATATGGAGCAATGACGGACTTGATGTAGATGCTGTGTTCAATCACCGCAAAAGCACTGGTTCAATATTGAACTTCCCGGGCTCCAGCAACTTTACAAAATCAAGCGATGCGCTGGAAATGGAATGTGATATATTGATACCCGCCGCACTGGAAAATGTAATTGACGGAGATAATGCACCAAGAGTAAAAGCCAAACTGATTGGTGAAGCTGCTAATGGCCCGCTGACACCAGAAGCAGATGAGGTATTTGCCAAAAAAGGAATCATCGTAGTGCCCGATATGTACCTGAATGCAGGTGGTGTAACTGTCTCTTACTTTGAATGGCTGAAAAACCTGAGCCATGTACGGTATGGCCGTTTGGAAAAAAGATTTACAGAAAACCTGAATGCAAACATTCTGAGCCAGATGGAAGAGCTGAGTGGTAAAAAAGTAAAAGATACAGCCAGAGAGTTCATCATGCACGGACCGGATGAAGTAGACCTGGTGTACAGCGGACTGGAGGAAACAATGATCAATGCCACCCATGAGATCATGAATGCCTGGAAAGCAAATCCTGAGATACCTGACATGCGTACTGCGGCCTATGTAGTTGCCATCAACAAAGTAGGTACGAGTTATGCTGAACTGGGTATTTTCCCATAATTCAACCATAAACCACTTGCTTATTACAATGTCCCGTTTGCCAAAGCAGACGGGATTTTTTTTGCAGAAAGTATTTGAAAAACAATCAAAATCTTTTACACCGGGCGATGTAATTTTTATTAAGCTTTTTGTAGTTCACCCCTACAAAACAACCACTCACGGAAGCATTTTATGACTCAGCCCCGAAACGCTTACCTTCGTTCCCAAAATCAAAAAAACATGAAGACATTATTCATTGCGGTATTCAGTTTGGCAGCCATATCCATACAGGCACAAACAGCAGATGAAGTGATACAAAAACATACAGCTGCTTTGGGCGGGCTGGATGCATTTAATGCCGTTACTACCTGTAAAATAACCGGCACCGTAACAGCCCAGGACAATGATCTGCCCGTAACAACACAGATCGTAAACGGTAAATCTATGCGGACGGATGTGGAAGTGATGGGACAGTCCATGACCAATGTATATAATAACGGAACTGGCTGGAAGATCAATCCATTTGCCGGTGTCGAAACACCTACTGATGTAACAGGCAAAGAACTTGTTGACTTTAAAGGACAGGCATTTTTAGCCAGCAACCTGATGGATTATAAAAGCCGCGGCCACCAGGTGGAACTGCTGACCCCGGAAGAAGTCGATGGCATCACCGCATTAAAAATAAAATTAACTGCTAAAGAAGATGGCAGGATAACTACTTATTACATTAACAGCGCCACTTACCTGTTACATAAATCTGTTACCAAAAGAGATCTGCAGGGAATGGAAATGGATGTGGAAACGTATTTCGCCGATTATAAAGATATCAATGGGCTGAAATTCTCTATGTCAAGAAGCCAGAAAGTGCAAGGACAGGTTTTCCAGGAACTGCATATAGATAAAATAGAACTGAATGTGGCCATTGATGAGAATATCTTTAAACAATAAACAGTTGTGTAAAGAATCATAAAGCGCCGGGTTGTCGTATTGAGTTAATAAAACAAGACAACCCGGCTTTCTATTTTTGGTAAAGTAATTTTTTCAAAAAAAGTTTTACAGCCTATCGATCCGGGTTATTCACCGAAACCAGGAATTTCCTCTAATTGTAACAATGTGCCTTCTTTTCGTTGCCAGGCAAAACAGTCAGTACCATTGGTAATGACCAGGTAAGATACCCGCACACTTACATTGTACCGGAGTAATTGCTCCAGCACCGTATTATCCAGTTTTACTTCCATCGATTTACATTCCACCATCAGCCAGGGCTGATGATCCTTACTATATACGAGGATATCAAATCTTTTCCTGAGTTCGCCTAACTGAATCTCTTTTTCGATAGCGATCAATGCAGCTGGAATTTTTTTTACCTGCAGCAGGTATTGAACAAAATTCTGTCTTACCCATTCTTCCGGCGTAAGCAGTATCCATTTTTTCCGGAGTTGATCAAAAATAAATTCTCTGCCTTCTTCTTTTTTCATGCGAAAAGCAGGTTCCGGGTAATTAACGATCACCATGCTTCAAAAGTAATTGTTTAAATTCGCCTGTATGAAGACAAAAGAAGAAATAGTACACAACTGGCTTCCCCGCTATACCGGCGAGCAGTTGGAAAATTTTGGCGAGTACATATTGCTTACCAATTTCAGTAATTATGTGACCATGTTTGCTGAATGGAATAAAGTGCCGGTGATTGGTGAAGGCAAACCCATGCAATGTGCCACGGCTAATAATATCAGCATCATCAATTTTGGCATGGGCAGTCCTACTGCTGCCACTGTAATGGACCTGCTGACTGCCATTAATCCCAAAGCTGTATTATTCCTCGGAAAATGCGGTGGCCTTAAAAAGAGAAATAAATTAGGGGACCTTATATTACCGATAGCAGCAATAAGAGGAGAAGGTACTTCCAATGATTATTTCCCTGCTGAGGTACCAGCCTTGCCGGCCTTTGCCCTGCAAAAAGCTGTATCTACCACTATCCGTGATTATGAAGTGGACTACTGGACAGGAACTGTTTACACTACTAACCGCCGGGTGTGGGAGCATGATGAGCCATTTAAAGAATATCTTCAGAAAGTAAGAGCCTACGCTATTGATATGGAAACGGCTACCATTTTCACTGTAGGTTTTTATAACAAAATTCCTACCGGTGCCTTATTATTAGTAAGTGATCAGCCGATGATTCCAGAAGGTGTAAAGACAGAAGAAAGCGATAAGAAAGTAACTGCCAGTTTTGTAGAAAATCATTTGAAGATCGGCATAGATTCTCTGAAACAACTGATCAATGACGGCCTGACTGTACGACATCTGAAATTCTAAAACCTGCAATATGAAACATGTCCTGGTTCTGACTGTATTGTCAATACTGATTCTTTCAAACAGCGATTGTTCAAAAAAACCAATTACCTATAAGGGACGACTGGAAGTAAAAGGGCTATGCATGAATTATACGATCAGTGTGCTGCAGGGAAATATAGATCCTTCATTGATCGTAAGCGACTGGACAGATGAAACTACTGGCAAGTCTTATAAGAATGCATTTAAGTTAGGCAGTCCCTGCACTTTCCCGGCTACAATAAACCAGGGTGATGAATTTTATTTCACCACCGATACCACATCGGTTCAAAATTGCGCTGTATGCATGGCCTTTTACCCTACCCCCTCAAAAGCACTTGCCATTAAAGTAGTGTCCCAATAATGCAGCCATTACTAAGTATAAAAAACCTGTCGCTTGATTTTGCAGCAGATTCAGGAATCACCAATGCATTAAAAAATATTTCCCTGCATGTTAACCGGGGAGAGATTGTGGCCCTTGTTGGAGAATCAGGTTCCGGAAAATCGGTTACTTCTCTTTCTATCCTTCAACTGCTCCCTTCTCCTCCCGCAACATATACAGCAGGAGAAATACTGTTTTGTGAAGACGGTACTACCATTATTGATCTGCTGAAAAGGAATCGCTATGCCATGCAGGATATCCGCGGCAATAAGATCGCCATGATATTCCAGGAACCTATGACTTCTTTAAACCCGGTCCTTACCTGCGGCGACCAGGTAATGGAAAGCATATTGCTGCACAAAAAGATTTCGAAAGAACAGGCAAAGCAACAAACCATCAGCTGGTTTGAAAAAGTAAAGCTGCCGGATCCTACTTCAATTTTTAACCGTTATCCTCACCAGTTGAGCGGCGGCCAAAAACAACGGGTGATGATCGCAATGGCTATGTGCTGCGAGCCTGCATTACTGATCTGCGATGAGCCAACCACCGCACTGGATGTAACTGTTCAAAAAACCATACTGCAACTGATCAAAGAACTGCAGCAGCAATCTGACATGGGTGTTATATTTATTACCCATGACCTGGGAGTAGTAGCAGAAGTAGCTGACCGTGCAGTAGTAATGTATAAAGGAGAAATAGCAGAACAGGATACAGTGAAAAAAATATTTTCTGACCCAACACATCCATATACAAAAGCATTGCTTGCCTGCCGGCCTGTTAATCATAAACGGGGAGAAAGACTACCGGTAGTCAGTGATTTTCTGGATCCAAAGAAAGAAACCGGCAATAAAGAACCAGGAATGATCATTCCTGCGGCCGATACTTCTGGCAAGAGCTCTGTTCTGTTATCAGCAGAAAACCTTTCAGTCTGGTTTACCACAAAGAAAACATTACTTGGAAAACCAGTAACATACACAAAGGCGGTTGATGATGTAAGCTTTGAAGTGTATAAAGGAGAAACACTGGGCCTTGTTGGCGAAAGCGGTTGTGGCAAAACAACTTTGGGGAGAACATTATTAAGACTGATAGAACCTACTGCAGGAAAGATCATTTACAACGGTGTTGATCTGACATCAAAAAAGAGAGATGAATTACAGGCCTTGCGAAAAGATATTCAGATCGTTTTCCAGGATCCTTATTCATCTCTTAATCCACGATTGACAATTGGTTCTGCCATTGCTGAACCAATGAAAGTGCATCGTATCATCTCCACGGAAAAGCTACGAAAAGATAAAGTGACAGAACTACTTGAAAAGGTAAACCTAAGGGCCGAGCATTTTAACCGTTACCCGCATGAATTCAGCGGAGGGCAGCGGCAGCGCATCGTTATTGCCCGGGCATTGGCACTGAATCCTTCTTTTATCATTTGTGATGAATCAGTATCAGCCCTTGATGTAAGTGTGCAGGCACAGGTGCTTAACTTGTTAAACGACCTTAAAAAAGAATTCGGATTTACCGTTGTATTTATATCACATGATCTTTCCGTGGTTCGTTATATCAGTGACCGGATCATGGTGATGAATAAAGGCAGGATTGAAGAAACAGGACAGGCTGATGATATTTATTTTCACCCCCGGTCGGCTTACACAAAAAAACTCATTGAATCCATACCTAAAGGAATAATTACCCAGGCTGTTATCGGCTAATCAATATGCGTCCGCATATTAAATCCATTCTTCTCTCCTTCATAAAATTCTTTGGCGCTTTTTCTTCTTGCATACAGCAGTTTCTTCAGTTCTTTCTCCAATTGGCTGGTCAAAGTACCATCCGTATTTACTTTTACATCCGTGAAGCCGGTAAAATTATAGCGATTATATTTCCTGAAGTTGAATAACTCATACATATGCCTGGGAAATTTCAGTTTTATGGTATCCTCAAACTGGAATTCTCTCGGATTCTCCGGTACCAGGCCAACAGTTGCCAGCTTCCAGGTCAGATCATCTTTCTTTGCTTTGTATTTAAAGAAATAAATAAATCCTTTCTTGTCCTTATACGTTGCTTTTAACCGGTCCACATATACTAATGAATCAGGTCTGCCATAAGATTTTTCATTCAATAATGCGCTTTTCCCAAGATCAAGGTGATTATTATAAAATGAAGGAAATTTATCTGACTTCTTTAACTGCCGGAGGTCATCATACAGGATGTACCTGTAATCATCCAGCTTTCCAAAATATTTCAATAGTGTATCCGGATAGGGCCGGTTACTTTTGATAAGTTGCAACATGGTCTTATACTTCAGCTTCTTATCATAAGATGCCAGCATTTGTTCAATCAATGGCTTCACGGCAGGCTTTGTTTCCCAGAAGGGTATTAGCAGGGTGGCATAAAGGCTCAAGTCTTCATTTCCTTTGTCAGCTTCATCTTCATCCCGGTAGTAATAGGAGGGTTTCTCATCTGTCTTACTTTCCTCAGCCAGCTTAATGGCTTTCTTCTTTTCGGCTATTGATTGTTTTTTCAATTCCTGTTTTGCCTCAAGAATAAATTTACTGAAGTAAACTTCATAATCCTTTGGTTGCACAATACTGCTATCTGCCATTTTTCCTAATATTTCCATGATGCTGCTCTTATAATCATCCAGGTTCAGCAGGGGCAGTAATTCCGGCAAGATCGTTTTCGTAAGCTGCAGTGAATCTGACAGCTCATCCAGGAACTTGCCATCATCATAGCGGTAGTTCTCCTCGTACATAGCGAGAAGAGAAGGTGTGGTATAGGAGGGATAATCGCTTGTAGCAAGATCCAATACCGGTGGCTCTGTACTTATGATATCCCTGAATACATTATAGGCATAAGATGTTTTATGCTGAAGCAGGTTTTCCAATACCGGGTATTGAAGCTGCACGGTATCATCCAGGATATAATAAAGCTCTTTCAGGTAATCTGCTGATGATTTTGACTTGATATTACCCAGCTTATTGATCAGCATCTTTTTTGTATCCAGGTATTTTTTTGCTTCCCAGTTGATCCATGAGATAGCTTTTTTCAGTTTTGGGAGGTCAGCAGAATCCAGGTAGATGTCATCAATATTTTTAATAGCTTTTTTACGGAGCACACTGTCTGTACTCATCAAATCATCAAAGAAAAGATCCGACTTCTTTACAAACGGGTTGACCCCTTTTAGTGTATCAGCTGGTGTGAATGTTTCGTAAAATTTTTTGACAAAATCACTTGCCGGTGTAAGTGTATCTGACTGCGTCGTAAGTGAAAAATTGATGCCGTCCTTATAAAATGTTTTCCCCCATATCGTACGGCTGCTGCCGGTATCTGTCAGAACAACCTCATGTACTTTTATCTTACCGGGCAATTCAGATTTACGATACAGCTTCACGATCCAGGTGGAATCACCACGATACGAAATAAATCTTTCCCTGTCCATCAGGGTACTGTCCTTACTATAATAATACCGCGGAGACCGGTAAAATGAAATGTATATCTTTTCTCCTGTCGTATCATTCGATACTATTTTGTTTCTGAAAGCCCCGCTCTCCAGTAAGAAATCTTCCGACTCTTCATCTTCATCCTCTCCTGCACCCACCCAGCTATAACGGGGAATATCAAGCTTAATCTTTTTTTCTTCCGGGAATACCGGTGTAGTGACACTAAAATAAAGTGAAGTATCTTTTTCAGGTTTGGCAGTCCGATATACAAAAGGTTTTATCTCAAATGAGTTTATAAAATTCTTCATTACATCTGCTTCCTGCCTGCCATGTGTCACCAGGGTATAGTAATGCGGCCCTTGTATGATATACCTGACCATATAAATAAATCCCTGCTTGTCCTTATACTTCGCATCCAATGCCGGGTAACCTTTATGATTCGTTTGATTTCTGAACAGCGTGGTATCTATAAATTCCGAGGCCATAAAACTTTCTTCCATTAATCCCAGGTCGAAGGTGTCTTCCTCCGCAAAATTGTAATTATGTATGTCTGTTCTTATCACCCGGTATTGTGTATTGCTGGATTTATCCTCCGCATCAAATATCCAGCTTCCATCATTACCTATATATGGCACATGTGGGAGATCAACCATAAAGCCACCATACACAGGAGAGTATTTTTTCCAGCCGGTAGTACCCTCTGTCCCATTTTTATATTCCTTCAATTGTATGCTGCCAAAAAAACGCTTCCCTTCCTCACCCAGTTTTACATAGTCCCCGTTACCACTCATTTTAAAGAAAAACACTTCAAATGGAGTGACCAGTATGTTGTATCGCTGCAGATCACCCCGGCGGGTACGGTTAGTAATATCAAACCCTTTATACCCGTTCCTGATAATGGATGTTTTAGAAATAATTTTCCCGGGTACATTTTCATACAATAAACTATCCACTTTTTTCAGCACATCCTCTGCAGAATGGTTCCACATCCAGGCATTGGTCATTATCCTTGTCACCATGTAATAACTCCCATTGGCCATATCTGCATATTGCTGCTGATCCAGCGCAGGATCTTCGCCAAACTTGTAAAACTTGCCGGGAATGTCCACCTTAAAAAAACCATCCTCTGCCGTTTCTGTTTTGAATGTAACCGGCACCCTGATCTTTTCCAGCATTTCTTTTTCCTTGCTGGCCCGTTCTCCCATTTTTACCGGGCGGAGTTTGTATCCTTTGGCCCGTAACATTTCAATCACACCCCGTTGGCCAGGTAAGTGTGCTGCCCCCACACCTACAAATAATACAGAGCCTGATCTCAGAATCGAGTCAATTGAATTTGCCTGTATCTCGTTTCTTTTATATAGAAATTTTTCATCAAAGGCTGCAGAAAAACTGTTGTATGAGTTAATAGAATCCAGCAAGTCAAGATCTCCTTTACGGTAAGCCTCCTGCAGTTTATCCATAGAGTATTCTTCATCCATATCTCCATAACTTCTGTCTTTCCTGTTCTTATCTTTTGCCGCATCCTTGTAAGCTTCGGCCATCAATCGCATACTTTCTCCATAGCTCTCTACACCGGTTACTTTTTTGCCCAGCTTTTTACCGCATTGGTATATATACATATCCAGGTAAGTATCCTCTTCAAAATCACTTGACTCATTGCCATAAGAACGATACAGCAGATTATTAATAGTAGAAGGGTTGCTGAACAATGCCCTTTCAATCTTAGCGTCGTATCTGTAAAATTTAAGTGTGCTTATACTGAGATAATCTTCCGGCAAACTTGTGAGATCACCATAACTTCCTCCGTACTCTCCCCCCTCTCCCAAATCATACTTACTCATATCCTCCTGCCATGTTTCAGGATTGGTTTCCAGTGCCACTACCTGGGCATTTTTTACAGCGATATAAAAAGAGTCAGGAAGATTAAAAGCAATTTTGCTGCTCACATGCATAGTGCCGATCAGGTACGATGGTTTCTTAGTTCCATTACCGGTGATCTCCCATAAAAGACTGGGATACTTTTTTTCTTTGATCCTGGGTTGTGCCTGCAATAAGAAAAAGGAAAAGCATGCAAAAAGGAATAACGGAAGTCTCTTCATAAAGGCTGTTTTCCCGATAGCTGCGGGGAGCTTTTGTTATCAACAAATGTAAGATGCAGGGTAGTAATAAAAGCATAAAATTATAGTGGTAACCAATGGTTTGCCATTTAAAACAAGATAACAGAACAGGGCAGGCAGGTTAGTTTTGCACAAACTGGTAAGTGTAAAAAAATAAACCAGTTTTAGCTGATAAAATCTTACTTTTGCCCGCTTTAAAAGCAGTCGCTTTGACCAAACCCGGCGCCGTAAGGCCGGCTAGGATCATCTCTCCGGCTACCTGTGAGGCCCGGTTTGCGTCATGAGACTTATTTGTAATAAACCCAAACACTCATGACATGAGTCCCGTCTAAAACGGGACGAATGCCATCTGGCAAAATCCTAAAACAGTAATCTCAGATGAAACTTTCACAATTCCGTTTCGACCTGCCCTTAAACCTTATTGCACAAACCCCGACGAAAAGACGAGAAGATGCCCGTATGATGGTGGTAAACCGTCATACCGGTGATATTGAAAACAAACATTTCCGCGATATCATTGACTATTTCAATGACAAGGATTGTTTTGTAGTGAACAATACTAAAGTATTTCCGGCCCGTATGTATGGTCGCAAAGAAAAGACCGGCGCTAAGATCGAGGTATTCCTGCTCCGTGAACTGAACAGGCCAAACCGTCTTTGGGATGTGATCGTTGATCCCGCAAGAAAGATCCGTGTTGGTAATAAATTATATTTTGGCGACCAGGAAGACCTGGTGGCAGAGGTAATTGATAATACCACCAGCCGCGGCCGTACCATTCGTTTTTTGTGGGATGGCAGCGAAGAAGAATTCAGGGCGCAATTGGAAAAATTAGGCGAAACCCCGTTGCCCAAATATATTAAAAGAAAACCCGACGAAGAAGATAAAGAACGCTACCAGACAGTATACGCTAAACATGAAGGCGCCGTGGCAGCTCCTACAGCTGGTCTGCATTTCAGCCGTGAGCTGATCAAAAGACTGGAAATAAAAGGTGTCCGTTTTGCCGAAGTAACCCTGCATACCGGCCTCGGAACATTCCGCCCTATTGAAGTGGAAGACCTGAGCAAACATAAAATGGATGCCGAATATTATAATATTGATGAAACAGCCTGCAAAGTGGTAAACAGGGCCAAGGAGTATGGACACAGGGTATGTTCAATCGGTACTACTACCATGAGGGCACTGGAATCTTCTTTCACTGCGCAGAAATTACTGAAGCCATCAGAAGGCTGGACCAATATGTTCATCCATCCCCCTTATGATTTCAGTATCGCTGATTCACTGGTTACCAATTTCCATTTGCCAAAAACCAGTTTGCTGATCATGACCTGCGCTTTTGCCGGGTATGAACTAGCAATGGAAGCATATAAAAAAGCCATCAAGGATAAATACCGCTTCTTCAGCTACGGTGATGCATTGCTGATTATTTAGAACTATATCTTTCCAGTTCATATAAGTCTTAATTATATATGCAGCCTCACGAAAGTGGGGCTGTGTTGTTTCTTAACTATCCCCTAACAGTAAATCATCGTAACTTACACGAAGGAGGAACAGGTTATGAAAAAAATAATTATCGTTCTTATCTCAGGTCTTCTCTTCACAACAGTCACCGCACAATCTTACAGGGGATCAAACTATCAGCCTTCAGTGGAACAAAAGCTGAACGACATGTATTGTTCAGGACTTTTTAAAACTACCGATGGCAGCATCTTTGATATTGCTTCAGTGCCAGGTATCAATGCATATACCAATATTCTCGATTGGCTGCAGGGACGGGTAGCAGGTCTGCAGGTCTTTATTAACCGCACAGGTGTCAGTGTTACTTATATCAGGGGTGGTGTTCCAGGCATTTTTGTTGATGAAATGCAGGTGTCAGCCGGTTATCTTGAATCACTTAATATCAATGATATTGCTATTGTCAAGATCATAAGAACACCCTTCTTTGGTGGTTTCAATGGCGGAAACGGAGCCATTGCTATTTATACCCTTGGCGGGGAAGAAGAGGAGGAGGAAGAAACCATTTCCAGGTAAAATTACCGGGCCGGTTCATAATCCAACGGCAATGAATTGGCCATTTTTTCACTCCAGCCCCAGTATCCGGAAGTAAAGAAATCCTGGGGGTTATAATAATTACCGTTTTTATCAATGGTGATCAGTTTTTCGTTCAGCAACAATACAAAAGAGCGGCGGGGACCCGGTTTCCCTGAACTAAGTTGTGAACTGATATATCGTTCTTCTTCCAGAGCATTTTTATATGTAACGAATATGTACTTTTCAAAATGCATTCCTTTATAAGCCCCCTCTGTAGCGATGATCAGGCTGTCAGCCTGCAATAGTTCTTTGCCGTAAACTTCAAAATAATCTTTTTCGAACAAAATTTTCCGGTAATACTCGACTGAGTCTGCTGGTATCCCTTCCAACTGTTTCCCTGTTTCCACTTTCAGTACACCATTGTTAGCTAACATATTTTTCTCGCTTGCTTTCCTGTACAACTCCCTTACCCGCTGCTTTTCCACATTGGGTACCCACTGCATCCTCCTCACCTCAAAACCTTCTTCTGCCAGCTTGTTTTCGTATAAAGCCCGCATAAAATGCATTATCGACCCATAGTAGGCCTCTCTCCTTTTATTTTGTCTTCGTTGTGTCACTGTCTTGCCACCTTTGTCCATATCTTCAAAAAGAGAATAACCCAAAAAAGTAGCTGATCTTTCAGAAAAATTAACCACAAAATCTTCTAATTGATATGTCAGTACATAACCCAGTGCCTTGTTCTCCACAACCACAGCCTCATCTGCAATAGCAACTAAACGGTTAGATTTTTTATAATACCTGAACCGGATTGCTTTGGGGTTTCTTATTTTACACTGCAGTGCATTTGCAGATGTCCCAATGAAATTATCAGTGAAAATCTTACCCCATTTATCCCAGCCTTCTTCTACATACGCCTCCAGGTCTACATTGTCAAGCTCTTTTACTTTTACAACAAGCTCAATTTTTAACTGAAGTGGCAATTGCCTGTCAGTGAAAGAAAAAACACTGGTTTCATATCCAACGGAAGAAACAATCAGATCATGCTTCCCCGGGGGTATGTCGCTAAGTTCAAAATGACCATTACCATCAGCTGTAGTGCCTTTGGATGTATTAGCTATAAATACACTGCATCCCGGTATTACTGCTCCGGTTGAGGCATTTACTACTTTACCCTTAATAGAAAGCTGCGCCAGTGAAACAAGCGGGAAAATGAGTACAAAAAAAATTGCCGGTAATTTCATCACCGGCAATATACAAACTGTATTATTCGTACAAAAGATATTAATACCAATTAACTTACTCCAGTCCAAACATACCCTTATTCAACTGCTGTAATATCTGCGTTTTATATTCTGCCGATATCAGCAAAGAAATATTATGCGGACTTCCCCCATAGCTCACCATACGGACAGGGATATTCATGATCG
>JAKQEA010000083.1 GCA_029558715.1 Bacteroidota bacterium
GTGGAGGATAGCTACGAAGTACGAAGTAAGAAGTATGAATTGGCGAAACAGCATACGCTGGGTTTTATTTACTTTATGCAAACGGAATTAGGAATGAAAAATATCGGACTGGCCGATGATGAACTGGATGGCGGTATGGCATTGATTCCTTATAACCGGGAGGGGAGGAGAGTGAAAGGAGTGGTGCGGATGAATATTAATCATATTAAAAATCCGTATGATTTTACCTTATACAGAACAGGCATCGCAGTGGGTGATTACCCGGTCGATCATCATCATACCCGCTACCCGGGCAAAGTGCCGGAGATAGAATTTCCTCCCATACCTGCTTATACTATTCCGATGGGAGCATTGATACCGGAAACAATTGACGGTCTCATTGTTTGTGAAAAAGGAATTTCAGTTACTAATATTGTAAATGGAACTACAAGATTGCAACCTGTAGTATTGTTAACAGGACAGGCGGCCGGGGTGATGGCCGCTATGGTGGCGATCTTGCCCCGGACAAAGAAAACAGAAATCAGGCAGTTGGGTGTAAGATGGGTACAGGAAAAATTAGTGAAGGCAAAAACTTATCTGCTTCCATTCACAGATGTAAAACCAGATCACCCTTACTGGGAACAAATACAAAAGATAGGTGTTACAGGTATACTGAGAGGTACGGGTAAAGCGGAAGGCTGGGGGAATAAAATGTTTTTTTACCCGGATAGCACTATTGTCATTAGAGAATTAGAGGCTAATATCAAGGACTATCTGCCGGCTTATGAAGAAGTTCATGCAGGTTCATTGATCCGGGATTCACTATTGACGATCTCCTCCGCTTTCCATATAATGGAACGGCTTTACAGAATTGTCAACCGCACTTATACGAGATATCCTTCTGTTATTGGTGATATTTTCAATACCGGCGATTTTAATACAATCTGGAATAATATCGGGTTGAAAGAATATCAACCGAACCGGCTGATAAAAAGATATGAACTGGCCGCACTGCTTGATTCTTTACTCGATCCTTTTTTGATTAGGGGGAAGCTAATTACATTAACAGGTAAATAATAAAGATGAAAAAATATTTTATTGGGGTGTTGTTTTTATTGGTGCATGACTATGTGTTTTCCAAATACGGGAATAAAAACAACTGGAAACTTTCCATACAGACCTGGACTTTTCATAAGTATTCCTTTTTACAATCTGTAGAGAAAGCGGACAGCCTCGGCGTGAAATTTCTGGAAGTTTATCCCGGTCAGAAAGTGGGTGGTGATATACAAGGTGCTTTTAGTTATACACTTGATAAAGATTCAAGAGATAAACTGAAACAGTTTCTAGAATACAGGGGTATTAAAGTAGTGGCTTTGGGAGTGGTTGACAAAGAGTATTACAGCAGGGATAACCTGGAAAAATTCTTTGAGTTTGCAAAGTATATGAATATTCCCTTCATAACGGCAGAACCAGAATGGGAAGACCTTGATGAATTCAATCGCCTTGCTGCAAAGTATAAAGTGAAAGTGGCTTTGCATTGCCATCCCAAACCATCCAGTCATTACTGGCATCCGGATTCTACGGTAGCAGCGATGAATGGGAGGCAACATATAGGTGCCTGGCCGGATATAGGTCATTGGGCAAGGAATGGAGTTAATATCCAGGATGCAATGAAAAAAGTAGAGGGAAGAATATGGGGTCTGCACCTGAAGGATATAAAAGAGTTTGATAATACAGCGGCGGAAGATACGTTGCTGGGATTAGGTGTTTGTGATATCCCTGCCGTGATGAATGAACTCAAACGGCAAAAGTTCAAAGGAGTGGTCTCTATTGAATATGAAGTAAATCCTCATAAGAATATGAGTGAAATGCAACAGAATGTGTTGTATTACCTCGGGCAACTGGGGAAACTTTGAAATATGTAGTTCTGCAAGAAAAAATTAGTAAGCGTTATGTCGTCCAGAAGAAAATTTTTAAAGCAGCTTGGAGCTGCATCATTGATGGCTCCGGTGTATTCTTATGCCACTATCAGCGAAGAAGAATTGGAGAAGCGCATTATTCCTTACGGGAAAAGATATGCATCCTACGACGATGTTCATGTTGCCATCATAGGCTTTGGTATTATGGGGAGCCGCAATGCCAAAATGATTTTGCAGATACCGGGAATAAAACTAAAAGCTGTTTGCGATCTTTATAAAGGCCGACTGGAAAGAGCAAAGGAGTTATATGGCAATGATCTTTTTATTACACAGTCATACCAGGATGTACTGAACAGAAGTGATATTGATGCCGTAATAATCTGTACCAGCGATCAGTGGCATGATAGAATTTCCATAGATGCTATGCGGAAACAAAAAGCCGTGTATTGCGAAAAGCCGGTGGTACACCAGTTGAACCAGGGTTGGGAAGTAATAAATGTACAAAAGCAAACTGCTGTGGTGCTTCAGGTGGGTAGTCAAAGAGTGAGCAGCATTGCGTATGCAGAAGCAAAGAAGTTTTACAAGGCAGGAGAGATCGGCCAGTTGAATTGCATCGAAGCATCCTTTGACCGGCACACAGCTTTAGGTGCCTGGCAATATACCATGCCAATGGATGCATCAGCAGATACGGTTGCATGGAAAAAATATTTTAAATCTCCCTCCAATTTGTCTTTTGATGCCAAGCGTTTTTTCTGGTGGCGCAATTATAAAGAATACGGAACAGGAGTGGCCGGCGACCTGTTTGTACATCTTTTATCGGGGATACATTTTCTTACCGATTCAAAAGGCCCGTCCAGAATTTTTGCCACCGGCGATCTTAGCTATTGGAAAGATGGCCGGAATGTACCTGATATAATGACGGGAGTGATGGAGTATAAAGCCACCAAAGAACATCCGGCTTTCCAGGTATTATTGAAAGTGAACCTGGCCAGTGGTGCAGAAAAAGTCGAAAGTGGTAAAGTAAAATTTTATGGCACCGAAGGCATGATTGATTTTGGCTGGAATGATTTTACCATTTACCGTAATAAATTTTCTTCCTTTCCAAATATCGGCGGCTGGGATGCATTGGATACTTATCCCGAAGCTATGCAGCGGGAGATTATGAGAAATTATAAACAAAAGTATCCGCAGTCTGAAGGTTTGCAGGCAGATGCAAAACCCATACGTTTTATGGCGCCGGAAGGATATGATGACCGCTATGACCACTTTATTAATTTCTTTGAATCGGTTCGAAATGGTAAGCCGGTCGTTGAAGACGCTGTATTTGGTTTCCGTGCAGCAGCACCTTGTTTAGCATGTAATGAAAGTTATTTTCAGAAGAAGGTAATTAACTGGGATCCTGTCAAGATGAAACTTCTTTGATTTTTGAAATCCGAAAGCCCCTTTAAAAGGTTGGGGGTTATCTTTGCCCAATGCCAGAACAACTGTTTTCCTACCAGCAATTATTTGATTTTGCAAAAGCAGTATTTCAAAAAATCGGCTGTTCACCGGAACATGCAGAAACTGCTACCAAAACATTGCTCTCCGCTGATCTTCGCGGAATAGATTCGCATGGTATTGCCCGTCTTAGCGGTTATGTAAGATTATGGGAAGTAAAGAGAGTCAATGCCAATCCAGATATTAAAGTTTTGCATGAGACACCCTCAACAGCTGTTGTAGACGGAGATAGTGGGTTGGGATTAGTTGTGGCGCCCTATGCCATGAAGATCGCTATTGAAAAAGCAAAGAATGTGGGTACAGGTTGGGTGAGTGTGCAGAACAGTAATCATTTTGGTATTGCCGGTTATCATGCGATGATGGCACTGGAACATGATATGATCGGTATGGCGATGACCAATGCCAGTCCGCTGGTAGCACCTACTTTTTCCATTGATAAAATGCTGGGCACAAATCCTATCTGTGTGGCTGCGCCTGCCGGAAAAGAACCGGCCTTTGTTGCAGATCTGGCTACCACCACTGCTGCCAATGGAAAGCTGGAGATTTTGCAACGAAAACAAGCAGACACACCAGATGGCTGGGTACAGGATAAAGATGGCAACCCAAGTAATGATGCAAATATTTTAAAAAAAGGCGGTGCATTATTACCACTTGGAGGCGACAGGGAGCATGGCTCGCATAAAGGATATGCGTTGGGAGCAATTGTAGATATTTTCTCGGGCTTATTAAGCGGTGCTAACTATGCACCATGGGTACCACCGTTTCCTGCTTATGTACCTATGCCGGCACAACAACCGGGAAAGGGCATCGGTCATTTTTTGGGCGCTATGCGGATAGATGCTTTCAGGCCGGCTGAAGATTTCAAAAAAGATATGGATCACTGGATACGGGGATTCCGTTCCTGCAGGACCGTGCCCGGACAGGAAAAAGTATTAGTGCCGGGTGATCCGGAGAGAGAGTTTGAAGCTATTCGAGAGAAAGAAGGTATTCCGCTGCTGGATGCGGTGGTAAAGGATTTAAAAGAATTAGCTGACAGGTTTTCAGTATCTTTTTATTGAGCAGCGATATCCTGTTGCAATTTGTCTTAATCTCATAATCATAACTTATGCGGCAGAAAAGATTCTGGCTGATTCTCTGTTCTGTTATTTTTCTTGCATCCTGTTGGGATTTCAATCGAAAAAATATCCCACCGCCCGATAACCAGCCAAAAGTATTAGGGTATAAACCTGTTTATGGTGCAGAGGTATTTGCTAAGGATATTCTTTATTCTGCTACAGCTTTACCTGTTATTAACGGCGGCAATATTTACGCCTTTCAGAACTATCTATTCCAGGTAGAAAATGGTTACGGAATTCATGTAATTGATAATACCAATCCTTCAAATGCTGCTAGAATCGGTTTTATTACAGTGAAAGGGTGTTCTCAAATGTCAATCAAGAATGATAAGCTATATACGAATAGTTATGATGATCTTATTGTCCTTGATTTTTCCAATCTCAGCAATATTCAGATTGTAAGCCGCTTAAAAGGTATTTTTCAGGAATATAGATATGGGTCGCCTATTGCTGAACCACCTGTATCCGGATACTATGAATGTCCGAGGACAGATAGTTTTGTAGTAAAATGGATCAGAGATTCTGTAAATCAATATTGTTACAAACAATAATCAAGGAATATGAAGAAGCTAGCATGTATACTTGTCGGATCATTAACCTTATTCCTTTACTCTTGCGAGAAGGATGCTGGTAATTCAGCTTCTGCTTCTTCAGAAGTTGGTAAAGGAGGATCCCTGGCAAAGTTTACAATAGTTGGAAATTATATTTATGCAGTCAGCATGCATTACTTATATACGGTTGATATTTCAAATCCTACGGCACCAGTTAAAGTAAATCAAAGCCTTCTGAGCTTTGATATGGAAACGATATACCCATATAAAAACAGGTTATATATTGGCTCAAGAACAGGGCTTTATATTTATTCAATCGATACTGCTTCTAGCCCAAGATTAATTGGCGAGGCAAAGCATGGCCGTAGTTGCGACCCGGTTGTAGCAAATGATACCGTTTCTTATTCGACACTAAAGGGGAATTCTTTCTGTGGTCCCGCTACGAGTGGTTTATATGTACATGATGTTAAGAACATCAATAATCCAGTCTTAAAAAAGACCATCCCGATCAATGAACCAATTGGATTAGGGATAGCAGATTCTGCTTTATATGTATGTGCTGCAGGTGAGGGGCTAAAAGTCTTTAAAATTAATAATGCATATGATCCTGTGATTAACTCTACGATTCCGGGAAACTATTTTATTGATGTAATACCTTATAATGATATGCTCATTTGCTGGACCAGGGATGGGATCAGGCTATATGATATTTCCAACCGACTAAATCCCCAGTTCATAAAACTGATTGCCAATTAAAAATTAGCACTATCAGGCAAGGGCTAATTAGTATTTACTTCTTTATCTTTGCCGCCCTGCCAATGGCAGGAAACTTGCTTGCCGATTGATATAATCCACTAAATTATTGGAGGGGGAACAAATGAAATGAGCCATTTGACAGGACTTTATTTAATAGATGTATCGGCGAATTTCCTGTCTGACGACAGGCAGGCATTTTCCCATAAGAAAAATAAAAGATAGAAAATGAAAGTAATGAAGTTTGGCGGCACCAGTGTGGGTAAGCCGGAACGTATGCAACAGATCGTATCGCTGGTATCTAAAGAAACAGAGCCGGTGATAGTGGTATTATCTGCCCTATCCGGCACTACCAATGCACTGGTAGAAATAGGTGCTCAAATTGCTAATGGAAACAGAGGCACTGCCAAGCAGACCATTGATAAACTGGAAGAGCATTATCAGCAGTTTATCAGTGAACTGATAAAGCAGCCTGTTACTTATGCCAAAGCGAAGGCAATAGTGGCTGAGCATTTTGAATTCTTAAATATAATTCTGAAGATATCTTTCAGCGAGGCATTGAGTAAAGATATCCTGGCACAGGGCGAATTGTTATCAACAAAACTTTTCTGCATTTACCTGGAAGAACAGGGTATTGCCCATATGTTGCTGCCGGCTCTTGAGTTTATGTCGATCG
>JAKQEA010000096.1 GCA_029558715.1 Bacteroidota bacterium
TTATTTATTTGAACTCATTGTAACCGATAATAACGGTTCAACAGATAAAGACACGATGCAGGTAACGGTAAATCCTGCGCCGAATGTGCCGCCGGTTGCGAATGCAGGTATTGATCAGAGTATAACTTTACCAATAGATACCACAACACTTGATGGTTCTGCTTCAACAGATCCTGTTGGAACGATTGCAACTTATGCATGGAATAAAATATCAGGCCCGGTTGCAGGAACAATAACTAATCCAGCTTCTGTTACAACGACTGTCACAGCACTGGTACAGGGAACTTATTTATTTGAACTCACAGTTACAGATAATGACGGTGCAACCGATAAAGACACGATGCAGTTAACAGTGAATCCTGCACCGAATGTACCGCCGGTTGCTAATGCCGGTATTGATCAAAGTATTACTTTACCAATAGATACCACAACACTTGATGGTTCTGCTTCAACAGATCCTGATGGAACGATTGCAACTTATGCATGGGCAAAGATCAGTGGGCCGGTGGCAGGAACAATTAGCAGTCCTTCAACAGTTAGTACTGCTGTGACAGGACTTGTACAGGGAACTTATTTGTTTGAACTCACTGTAACGGATAACAACGGCGCAACCGATAAAGATACTATGCAGGTAACGGTGAATCCTGCGCCGAACGTTCCACCGGTTTCAAATGCAGGTATTGACCAGAGTATTACCTTACCCACTAACAATACCACACTTGACGGATCAGCATCCAACGATCCGGATGGAACGATTGCAACTTATTCCTGGAATAAAATATCAGGTCCGGTTGCAGGAGCAATTAGCAGCCCTTCATCAGTTAGTACGGCTGTTACATCACTGGTGCAAGGAATTTATTTATTTGAACTCACCGTTACCGATAATAACGGCGCAACGGATAAAGACACCATGCAGTTAACAGTAAATCCTGCACCGAATGTGCCGCCGGTTGCAAATGCAGGTGCTGACCAGACTATTACTTTACCTACCGATAATACAATACTTGACGGTTCCGCCTCAACAGATGCTAATGGAACGATTGCAAGTTATGCATGGACAAAGATCAGTGGGCCGGTGGCAGGAACAATAACTAATCCTGCTTCCGCGACAACTCCAGTAACCGGATTGGTTCAGGGGACTTATCAGTTTGAATTAACTGTTACTGATAATAACGGAGCAGCCAATAAGGACACAGTACAGGTAGCAGTAAATCTGATTACTGCGGTCACTATTCTTCCGGAGGGTAGAAATATTCTTGTTAAGGCTTATCCAACCGTGGTGACAGGATTGATTAACCTGTCTGTTACCGCAACAGATTTTACCAGCCCTGCAATGATATCTATATACAATGTTTCAGGCAATATTGTATATGAAGAGAAATTTCGGCGAAATCAGGTTACTACCGATAAAGTAATTGATATGACAGGCTTTATCAGCGGGGCTTACTTCATCGAAGTAAAAATAGGAACAAAAGCAAGGGAAGTGATAAAGGTGGTACGGCTATAAATGAAAAGTCTCTTCGCAAAACAAAAAACCACTTTTTCATATCTGTTTTTACAGTCGCTGTTTTATTTCTTTAATCTTTCGATCAGCCAGGTATGTTGCTCAACATAACTGTAAAAAAAGATTATGATTCGTTTGGTTTTACACAGTTCGTGTTATATGCCATTTAGGGAAAAAACCTTGTTCATCATTTGTTTTGATTTATTTACAAAGTTTTCGCTTATTGAGTCCTTCTCTTTTGTAAGTAGGGAGAATTGTATTTGAATTAACTTTCCCCGTAGTAAAATAGCACCCCAAACAGTTTTTGAGTATTGTCTTGTTATCGTATCATAATAATCTGAAGTAATCAGTGATGTCCATTTTCCGTTGATTAGTTGAAGGGTATCAAATACATGCTTATTTTTATAAATCAGGGGATCAATCCTTGCATCCGTAACAAGTTTTGGATGCAGTGATTTCATGAAGTCATTATCGCTTGAATCGCTATAAATTATTCTCTGCCGATGTATTACGGTTACTTGATCTATCGAATCTTTAAGATCATCCCAGAAGAAACCCGACTCCAAAAATATTGGTAATCTCTTAGGCTGAAACCTATAGCGTTCAGTTCCGCAACTCCCGCAGTCGGAATACTGTGTCCACTTCAAAAAAGTGTCATAACGGTCAGGTATTGTGATCTTCAAGTTTCCTAATGAATCTTTCAGGCTTATTGTTGTGTCCCGGGTATTAGCTAAAAACTCAGTGGCTGGCCCATTAGATGTACATGTCGCAAATAGTAAAATCCATATGAAGACTGTTAGGAAACGCATTAAATGGCATATAATGTGTGTATTAACGAAACTACGAAGTGTTTTATTCGAAGACCTTAAAAAAGGTCGGTTTGATTTTCAGTAGCCTAAGCCAGTTTATGCAAGATTTTAAAATGCTTTCTTCTCTTCCTTTTGATTCTTTTTCTCCGGGTTCTTTACATATTTCTCCAGCCATTCAAACTGCTCAGCAAGGGTATGCAATACATTTTCTCTTCCGGCATAGCCATGGCTTTCGTAAGGCAGGCTTACATATTTTACCGTGCCGCCATGTCCTTTAATGGCATTGAAGAGTCTTTCACTCTGTATGGGGAATGTGCCGGTATTATTATCCATCTCACCATGTATCAGCAGTATCGGAGTTTTTATTTTATCTGCATAACTAAAAGGGCTCATTTTGGTATACAGGTCCTGCGCCTGCCAGTAAGTTCTGTCCTCATTCTGAAAACCAAATGGTGTAAGTGAACGGTTATATGCACCGCTGCGGGCAATGCCAGCTTTGAATAATTTGGTATGGGCCAGTAAATTGGCCGTCATAAATGCACCATAGCTGTGGCCGCCCACTGCCACCCGGTTCTTATCACCCACACCCAAAGAGTCAAGCACATGAATGGCTGCTTCTGCATTCATGGTTAACTGCTCAATAAAATTATCATTTGGTTTTGCATCCTTTGTTGTGGCCACGATAGGCATTTCCGCATTATTCAGTACGGCATAGCCCTGTGTTACATAAAACACCGGTGAGCCACCACCTACCATGGTAAAACGATGTTCGCTGCCCCGAACCTGTGCCGCATCGGCCGCCGAGTTGAATTCCCTGGGATAGGCCCAGAGTATCACGGGCAGTTTACCATCTTTTTTAGGATCATATCCTTTGGGCAGGTACAGATCGCCGGTAAGATCCACCCCATCGGCTCTTTTATATTTTATTTTTTCCTGTGTTACCCCTTCCATCTGCGGATAAGGATTGCTGAATTTTGTCAGCTGCCTGTCGGCAATGCGGAGCCGTAAATTTTTTATCCAGTAGTTAGGTACTTCCTTTTCACTTTCTCTCGACGTAAGGAGTTGCAGTTTATCTGCATCCAGCACTTTTACCACTGTTTCAAAATAACCTTCTGTGCAGCGCCAGAGTGTATCAGCTTTTTTGGTATGCACATCATAGGCCAGCAGGAAAGGAAGATCGCCTTTGGGCGAACTGCCGGTGGTATTGTTCAATAATATTTTATTGCCGTTATCGATCGTCCATAATACTTCTTTGCCATACTTATTGGGTTGGGTAACCGGGAAGCCGGGACTGGAATAGGCATCTGTGGTATTCCGGGTCATCAGTTTTTCCAGGTCTTCTGTTACAGAATTGAAGCGGTCGATCTGTGTTACCTGTTTGCTTCTTAATCCTTCGGTTACGATAGCCAGGTTGGCATCACCCCACACAGTACCGGCATAGCGCATCTTTGTTTTAAACAGCAGTTTGGACATTCCTTTGAACGGCGCTGATAAAGCATATACAGCATCATGGTACTCCACATTCTTTTTGATAAAGCCACTGTCAAGCGGCATACACCAAACGGCGGTGGCCGGTTCATCATCCCTCCATTCAAAAGCTCTTGGCACCAGTTGTACATTATCATACCCGGCCGGGGCTGTTTCAGCAGAAGGCAGGTCAGCCAGTTCTTTAACTATTTTTCCCGTCATATCAGTAATAGCTACCACAGAAGGAAAACCACCGGCAGGCACAGTGTAAGAAAAAGGTTTTTTTAATGTGCGGACCAGCATATAATTTTTATCAGGCGACACACTGATCATACTATAAATAGCAGGCTGGCCAATTTTTGTTTCAATGCCGTTCACATTCTTTACCAGTTGTGTAGTGGCATAAAAGGCATAGAGCTGTTCATCATATGGGTTTTTGATAAGGTCCTGGAAAGTAGGCCGGGGAGAAGCTTTTCCATAGTTCTCCTGCACCGTAGGGCCAGCTGGTACGGCCGGCCTGGCAGGTGCTGCACCGGCAGGTTTTAACGCAGTGCGGTAGAGTAATGTATTATCATCATACCACAGGTAAGCGCCAGTGATAGTATTCAGTGCCGTCTTATTTACTTTCATTGCTTTTTGTGTGGCCACATCTATTACATAAAGATCAACACGGCTGGCGGTGGTATGAGTGAAAGCGATCTTTTTGTTATTGCCACTCCAGCTGATGCTGCCGGCGTATAAGGGAGCAGGCAGCCCGGTGATCTTAAATTCCTTGTCTGATTTAATATTCTTTAAATAGAGGTTGGTAACAAAGTTCTGCCGGCTGGGTGCAAAATTCGCCGGGTTGATGCGAAGACCGGCTATTCTCAATTCAGGCCTGGCCAGTTCTTCCACTGAGGGATAACTGCTGCTTTCCATCAGCAGCATCCAGTCTCCTTTATCATCTACACTTACATTAGGAGGACGTTTGGCCAGCAGCATATCCGCCACATCTTTGGGCGGTGATTTATACCCACCGTTATCCTGCGCAGGTAATATTGTTATAGAGAGGATGAGTAAAAGGCAGAGGAGAACTCGTTTGGTTGACATACTGTAAGATTTTACAGGAGGAAAGTTACGCCACAAAATGTTCGTTGTGCAATAAATTGTAAAAATCTTATTAAGGTTTCCGCACAGAAAGGAGGTGATTCTGTTTTTCTGTAATACATGATAAGAAAGCCGGTTATTTCACCGGGTATTACACATACAATACATCTGCAAATTCCGGTTTCTTCTTAAAAACGGCATTGGCAAAGGGGCAGAGCGGAATGATCTTTATTCCATGGGTTCTTGCATATTCTACCGCAGTACTTACTAACTGGTAGCCTGTTTGCTGACCCCTGAGCTCATCGCTGACTTCGGTATGTTCAATGATCATTTTTTCAGCTGATACCATGGTGTAGATCATTTCGGCCAGGATATTACCTTCCTGCTGTACAAAGAACATCCCCTTACCGCCCACCTGTTTATGCTGTACCAGCATAGTGTTTGTATTATGTCATAAATTTAAAAAGAATTTGCCAATGTCGTTTTAGCTTTTATATTTGCCTGTAATGAGAAAGCATAACAATACATGGTGGTGGCATACAACTCTTAAGGGGCTGTAATGTCATAACTGTATTTGTACAATTATATTCAGGCCCCGGTTTACTCCGGGGTTTTTTGTTTGGGCACTATGAAAAAAATTGAAATTATAACTACTTGTAAAAAAATGCTGGCCGATGTATACACGCCGGTTGGTATTTACCTGCGCCTGCGGGACCGTTTCAGGGATACGATATTATTGGAAAGCACAGATCATCATTCGTCTGATAACAGTTATTCGTTCATCTGCATTAATGCAATAGGCGGAATGGAGATAACCTCGAAAGAAAATGTGGAGTTCAAGATTCCCGGCAGAAACCCGGAAAAGATCAGTTTGAAGAACAAAAATGAAGTGCCACAACTGTTATGGGACTTTATGCAGCAATTTGATATCAGGAAAGGAGAGACGAAAGAAGAAAAATTCGCACAGGGGCTTTTTGGCTATACTACTTATGATGCTGTTCAATTCTTTGATACTGTAAACCTGGAAACCCGGAGCCCGCAATCAGCAGCTATCCCTTTAATGCGGTATCGTCTTTACCAGTATGTTATTGCTATTGATCACTTCAGGGATGAATTGTTCATTTGTGAGAATAAAATAAAGGGTATTGAAAGTGATATGGCGGCGGTGGAATCGCTGATAAAAAGCAAAGATGTTCCGGTTTATCCTTTTGCAGTAAAAGGGCAGGAGAGTTCCAACATGACGGATGAGGATTATAAGGAAATGGTGAAGAGAGGAATTGCCAGTTGCCACCGGGGCGATGTGTCCCAGATCGTATTGAGCAGAAGATTTCAACAACAGTTTACAGGCGATGAATTCAATGTGTACAGGGCTTTGCGCAGTATCAATCCTTCTCCATACCTGTTCTTCTTTGATTATGGTGATTATAAGTTGATGGGTTCTTCGCCGGAGGCACAACTGGTGATACAAAATGGAAAAGCAGTGGTGCACCCGATCGCAGGAACATTTAAACGAACCGGAGATGATGAAGCAGATAAAGCAGCAGCAGAGAGATTATTAAAAGATGCCAAGGAAAATGCCGAACATGTAATGCTGGTGGACCTGGCAAGAAATGATCTGAGTCGTTTGTGCGAGGAAGTGACCGTAGCACATTACCGGCAGGTACAATATTTTTCCCATGTCATTCACCTGGTAAGTGAAGTGACCGGAAAAGTAAGAGCAGGATATAATCCGTTTGAATTACTCGCAAAAACATTCCCGGCCGGAACATTGAGCGGGGCGCCAAAGTTCAAAGCAATGGAGTTGATAGATATGTATGAGCCGACAGCAAGAAGTTATTATGGTGGTGCTATCGGCTTTATGGGCTTTGATGGCAGTTGCAACCATGCTATTATGATACGGACTTTTTTAAGCCGGCATAATACATTGACATACCAGGCCGGTGCCGGGGTGGTGGCAGCCAGCAACCCGGAGAGTGAATTGCAGGAAGTGAGTAATAAATTAGGAGCATTAAAAAAGGCGATTGAGCTGGCAGAACAATTGTGTTGAATGTTAAATGATTAATTCGCATTTAACATTCAAAATTTAAAATAGTATTAATGAAGATTTTAGTTTTTGATAATTACGATTCGTTCACTTACAATCTTGTTCACCTGGTGGAGAAGATAATGCATACTAAAGTGGAAGTGTTTCGCAATGACCAGATAACATTGGAGAACGTAAAAGAGTATGATAAGATCATTTTATCTCCCGGGCCGGGTATTCCGGAAGAAGCAGGGCTGTTATTGTCATTAATAAAAGAGTATGCGGCTACTAAATCTATCCTTGGGGTTTGCCTGGGGCACCAGGCCATCGGAGAAGCATTCGGAGGGAAACTGGTGAATCTTTCCACCGTTTATCATGGTGTTTCCACCCCGATAACAATTGATGAGACAAAGAATGCTCCGTTGTTTGAAGGATTGCCTGAAATATTGGAAGTGGGCCGTTATCATAGCTGGATCATTGCCGAAGAAAATTTTCCTGAAGAGTTAGAAATAACAGCAAGGGATGAGAATAATTATATCATGGCATTACAACATAAAACATATGATGTGCAGGGAGTGCAGTTTCACCCGGAGAGTGTGCTGACACCGATGGGAGAGGATATTTTGAGGAATTGGCTGAAGAACTAATTTGACAATAGGACAATGAAGAAGATACTTCAATATTTATTTGAACACAAAACGCTGACAAGAGAAGCGGCAAAGAATGTATTGGTTAACATTGGTAAAGGCATTTACAACGAACATGAGGTAACTGCTTTTATGACCGTCTATTTGATGCGCAGCATTACCATTGAAGAACTGCAAGGCTTTCGGGATGCATTAATGGAGTTATCGGTTAAGGTTGATCTGGATGGTTACGAAACAATGGATATTGTCGGCACCGGTGGTGATGGAAAGAATACATTCAATATCTCCACACTGGCTTGTTTCATTGTGGCAGGGACAGGACAAAAAGTAGCCAAGCATGGAAACTATGGGGCCTCTTCTGTCAGTGGTGCCAGTAATGTAATGGAGCAATTGGGTTATACATTCAGTAATGATAACGGTAAATTGAAGAAGGAAATAGAAGAAGCGAATATTTGTTTTCTGCATGCGCCCTTGTTTCATCCGGCATTAAAAACAGTCGGGCCGATACGAAAGAACCTGGCCATGCGAACCTTCTTCAATATGTTAGGCCCCATGGCGAACCCGGCTAATCCTTCTTTCCAGCTTGTTGGGGTTTATAACCTGGAAATGGCAAGAATTTATAATTACTTGTTGCAACAAAC
>JAKQEA010000230.1 GCA_029558715.1 Bacteroidota bacterium
GCTACATAATCGATATGGCTTTGTGTGTATACTCTTCTTGGAATCGCTAATCTTACTAATTCCATTTGCGCCGGAATGAGTTTACCATTATCGTCATATTTTCCAAACATAAGTGAGCCGATCTCTACCGCACGGATACCACCTTCTTCATATAAGGCACAAACCAATGATTGTCCCGGGTATTGTTCAACAGGGATATCTGGTAGGAATGCTTTGGCATCAAGATAAACAGCATGTCCTCCGGCTGGTTGCATGACGGGCACGCCGGCTTCAATCAGTTTATTAGTCAGGTATTCAATACTTCTTATCCGGTATTGCAGGTAATTTTCATCCATTACTTCCTGTAAACCGATTGCCACGGCTTCAAGGTCACGACCTGCCAGGCCACCATAAGTAGTAAAGCCTTCAGTGATAATTAAGAGATTTCTGCAACGGATAGCCAGGTCCAGTTCCTTCATGGCAAGGAAGCCGCCGATATTAGCAAAGGCGTCTTTCTTGGCACTCATCGTACAACCATCAGCATAAGAAAATAATTCCCTTGCAATTTCGGGCACAGATTTCTGCGCATAGCCTTGTTCACGGAGTTTAATGAAGTATGAATTTTCTGCAAACCTGCAAGCATCAATAAACAACGGGATATTATACTCATCACAAATCTTCCGTACATCTTTGATATTCTGCATACTTACCGGCTGGCCTCCTCCCGAATTATTAGTTACGGTAATGATGATCATCGGGATATTGGAAGCCCCTTTTTCTTTTATCACTTTTTGAAGCGCTTCAATATCCATATTCCCTTTGAAAGGGGCCGGAACTGTGGGATATTTTCCTTCTTCACATAGGCAATCGATTCCTTCTGCGCCGGAGAATTCAATGTTGGCCCTGGTAGTATCAAACAGGGTATTACTGATAAAATATTTCCCTTTGCCACCAAGTATCGTGAATATGATCTTTTCAGCAGCTCTTCCCTGGTGAGTAGGAATGATATAAGGCATGTTAGTAATACTTCGTACTGAGTCTTCGAACTTGAAAAAACTATTACTGCCGGCATAAGATTCATCTCCCTGCATAATGCCCGCCCATTGGTTACTGCTCATAGCACTGGTACCGCTGTCGGTGAGCAGATCAATAAGTATATCATTTGCTCTGATGCGGAAAGAATTATAATCAGCGTTTGCCAGAATTTTTTTACGTTGTTCTTTAGTAGTAAAAAAAATTGGCTCCACCGATTTGATGCGAAAGGGTTCAATGATTGTTTTCATTTATGAATTTTAACAGCCTAGTTGAGGACTGATGGAAAAAATTGTTACTTACAAAATGTTGTAAGAAAGATCAGGTAGGTTTGCGAATGATATTTTTCCAGATGTACATAGATAAAGAAGCCTGCCCAAAAATAGAGGGGGCAGGCTTCACGGGGTATGACTTTTATCAGGCGCCGAACTGTTTTAAGTGGTGGTCAATATGCTTCCAGGTGGCTTTGCTCCATTGTTCTTTGGTCAATCTGCCAAAAATGGGATGTTTTTCATTGACCATATTTGCTTCTGTAAAACGGTTTACCATATCCATTAGTTTATTCCTTTCCAGTTCAAAATCTTTAGTTTTACCGGTCATGATGAATGTTTTGTCAGTTGGTAAACCCTGCTTCCAGGGCTTCTCATCATACAGCTTTTTTTTAAAAAGCGGGAGGATTAATTTCATCAGCAAGTTGCCTTTTACGGTGTGGGTACCCAGTGCTACTCCAATCGGTACCTGCAGATGAGCCAGCATCTGGGCTACATCCATTTTACCCCATTGACGCTGTGATTGCGGACTAAGCTTATTAAGCCGGTTAATGATTTCTTGTTTTACTGCTGTGTCAAGTAGATTCTTTATTTCCATGGTTAATGCTTTCAGATCCGTAAGATCGGAAATTTTCTGAATTGATTCCTGTAGCAGACCACAGCAGCATTAATTTACTTTATGTCATATTGATACAGTAGCCAATACTTTTTCTTTTAACCATTGGTACCAATGGGACAAACCTTCGCCACTGGTGCAGCTTAATTCAATGAACTTCAGTTCCGGATTTACTTGTCTTGCATACTCTTTCACTTTTTCCATGCTAAACGGAACATAGGGAAGCAGATCGGTCTTATTAATGATACAAAGACTGGAAGTATGAAACATGTCAGGATACTTAATAGGTTTGTCATCACCTTCGGTAACGCTGATGATAACTACTCTTTCATTTTCGCCAAGATCAAACATAGCAGGACAAATGAGGTTGCCGACATTTTCAATAAAGAGAATTGAGTTTTCAGAGGGCTTTATACCCTGTAAGGCATGCAGGATCATGTGTGCATCAAGGTGGCAGCCTTTACCTGTATTTATCTGTACTACTTTAGAGCCTGTAGCATGGATCCGGTCTGCGTCCCTTGAAGTTTGCTGATCGCCTTCAATAACATAGAAATCGAATTGGCCTTTCAGGTCTGTCAGTGTTTTTTCCAGTAATGATGTTTTTCCGGAGCCAGGAGAGCTTACCAGGTTCAAGGCAAGCATATTTTTTGCATCGAAATATCCCCTGTTCCGCTCCGCCAGCAGATTGTTTTCATACAGTACGTCCTTCTCAATATCTATAATGGTTTTTCCATGCAGGTGATTATGTTCATGATTATGATGATGTTCGCCGGCTTGAATGGCAGAAGAAGTATTTGTATCACATCCGCAAGTAGCACACATAAAAGAGATTTAGTTATTTTGCTGATTTAATCAGGATTTATTCAGAACTTTTTTTGCTGCCATACTGCGATATCTTTTCATCAGAAGTATTGCTATCGCCACCACAATAAATACAGGTATTACATGTTCTGGTTCAATAAAATAATGTTTAATGGTAAATCCATGTGTATGCCCGTGACCTTCATGTGCAAAAGCTGAAACATTAAATAAAGTAGCAGCAATCGTTAATATATTTCTTTTCATGCCTGGCATTTTAATATGTCAATATTATCTTATTAACCCCTGCCAATCACTGATTTTCGTCAAAGTGAAAAATGATAGCTATCAATAGCAGAATAAGTAGCAGGCAACTTCAATCAATATCTTATGATTCAATTCATTCGGATATTTTGCTGATATGTTCCAGCATCAACCCGGTCTTTTCCGGAAGAGAAAAATAGCCTGAACAGTATTACTGACAGGCTATTCTTTTTTGATACCGGATTCTATTAACTATTTTTTCTTTTTTGGGCTTTCAATAGCTGCCTGGGCTGCGGCTAGTCTTGCTATAGGCACCCGGAATGGAGAGCAGCTTACATAATTCATTCCAATACGGTGACAGAACTTTACACTTTCCGGATCACCTCCATGTTCACCGCAGATACCCACTTTCAGGTTGGGTTTGGTAATACGTCCTCTTTCAGTACCGGCTTTGATCAACTGACCGATACCTTCCTGGTCAATGGTCTGGAAAGGATCATCGGGCAAAATTTTCAGATCAAGGTATTTTGGCAGGAAGCCACCGATATCATCCCGGCTGAAGCCAAAGCTCATTTGTGTAAGGTCGTTGGTGCCGAAACTGAAGAAATCTGCTGATTTAGCCATGTATTCTGCCCTTAATGCAGCTCTTGGTGTTTCAATCATCGTACCATAGAGATAAGGTATTTTACGCATGCCCATCTTTTCGCAGACTTCTTTATATACTCTATCCACTATTTCTTTCTGATGGCGCAGTTCATGCCATATTACTGTTACTGGTACCATTATCTCCGGCAATGCTTTCTTTCCAGCCTTTAATAATTCGGCAGTGGCTTCAAAAATGGCCCTAACCTGCATTTCGGTTATTTCAGGATAGCTGATACCAAGCCGAACACCCCGATGACCCAGCATCGGGTTGTTTTCATGCAGAGCAAGTACCCGTCTGTTCAGCATACCCATACTGATGCCCAGTTCTTTGCTGAGTTGCTTGAGTTTTTCTTTATCATGGGGAACAAATTCATGCAGTGGCGGATCAAGCAGGCGAATAGTAACGGGATAGCCGTTCATAACTTTCAGTGTATCCTTCACGTCTTTTTTCACATACTTGAACAATCCATTTAATGCTTCTCTTCTTTCTTTTTCTGTTTTGCTGACAATCATTTTGCGAAGCTGGAACAAGGGTTCTTCACTTCCCTCACCGTAAAACATGTGTTCTGTCCGGAACAAGCCAATACCTTCTGCGCCAAACTTCACGGCATGAGTGGCATCTTCAGGAGTTTCTGCATTGGCACGGACACCGATCTGTTTTGTTTTATCTACCAGTTTCATCAGGTCTTTATAAGATTGATTCTTGTCTATATCAATGTCCACTAGCGCCATACTTCCTTCGTAAACCAGTCCCTTTGTTCCATTCAGACTTATCCAGTCGCCTTCTTTGATAATGACACCATTTTTTGCATGGAAATTTTTTCCATCACTATGTATCTCAATATCGCCACAACCGACAATACAACATTTACCCCATCCTCTTGCTACCAGTGCAGCATGCGAAGTCATACCACCTTTGGTAGTGAGTATAGCCTGTGATTTATGCATGCCATCGACATCTTCCGGTGAAGTTTCTTCTCTTACCAGGATCACTTTTTCTCCTTTGGCAGCCCAGGCTACGGCATCAGCAGAAGAAAATACCACCCGGCCTTTGGCTCCACCAGGTCCTGCGGGCAAGCCCTTCGCAATAACGGGAGCAGTTAGTTCTGCTTTAGGATCAAGCATAGGTAGCAATAATTCAACTAACTGATTCGGGCCAACCCTCATAATGGCTGTTTTTGCATCAATTAGTTTTTCCTTGTACATCTCTGTGGCCATACGTACAGCAGCCACACCATTTCTCTTACCGACCCTGCATTGTAACATAAAGAGTTTTCCTTTTTCAATAGTGAACTCAATGTCCTGCATATCTTTATAGTGCTGCTCAAGTCTTCTCTGGTAGCTGTATAATTCTTTATACAAGGAGGGCATTAATTTTTCCAGTGATGTATAATGCTTGCTCTGTTCATTCATGGAATATTCATTCACTGGAGCCGGAGTTCGGATACCTGCTACCACATCTTCACCTTGTGCATTTACCAGGTATTCGCCGTAGAATTTATTTTCTCCATTACCCGGGTTTCTTGTAAAAGCTACACCGGTACAGCTATCTTCTCCCATATTGCCAAATACCATAGCCTGTACATTTACAGCAGTTCCCCACTCATGTGGTATCTTTTCAATACGACGGTATTCGATAGCTCTCTTTCCATTCCAACTGGCGAATACAGCGCCGATACCACCCCACATTTGTTCATAGGGATCATCCGGGAATTCTGTTCCTAAAACTTTCTTCACCGTTTTCTTGTAGTCTTTGACCAATTCTTTTAATTCATCAGCAGAGAGTTCTGTGTCGCTTTTATATCCCTTATTGTGTTTGATATGCTCCAGTTTTTCATCCAGCATTTTGCGGATCCCTTTGCCTCCTTTTGGCTCAATGCCACCAGCCTTTTCCATTACTACATCTGCATACATCATTATCAAACGACGATAAGCATCATAGGCAAAACGTTCATCACCGCTTTGTGCAATGATCCCCTTGATGGTGGTTTCATTTAAACCAACATTCAGCACTGTTTCCATCATGCCCGGCATACTTCTCCTTGCACCTGAACGAACTGACAACAATAGAGGGTTCGCAGAATCACCGAATTTTTTACCGGTAAGTTTCTCCATTTTCTCCAGCGATTCCTGTACCTGTGCTTTTAAAGCTCTGGGGTAGGTTTTTTTATTGGCATAGTAATAAGTGCAGACTTCTGTTGTAACCGTAAAACCAGGCGGAACAGGTAAGCGTAATTTCGGATGGCCAGCCATTTCAGCTAAATTGGCACCCTTACCACCCAGCAAATTTTTCATTGATTCATTTCCATCGGCTTTGCCGCCTCCGAAGAAGTAGACATACTTTCCGGCTTTTGTTTTTGTTGCCATAATATAAAAGCTTTTATGCTCTGCATAGTTATGGCTAAACCTTCTGAATAACGGAAACACAGGTCAGCGGAAATCCTGATTCTTATCATTTTCAAAGAGGGCAGATGCCGGTATCAGATCATACCCGTCAGATAAAACTCTTTGTTATGGAAAGGACTATTTGTATTCGTAGTAGGGGATATCGTCATGGCTCTCCGTTTCCTTTTGCTGCCAGTAGGCAAGAGTAACGATATGGCCATTTTTTGTTTTTAGCATTCTGCCAAAGACTGCATTGACAGGGTTGAAGGTATAATCTGTAACGCCTATAGTAAAGGTTTGAGGTTCGATGTTTGAAGTTTGAGGCTGTGGTGTTTCTTCGCTGCCCTCAACTGGTTTTGGTGCCGGAGCTACTTTAGGAGGCGGGCTGGCTACTGTTACTACCTTATAACCATTATACTCCAGCAACTCTTTAAGGAAAGCAACCCTTTCCGGTTTTACATTCTTTTCTACAATGCCGCATTTGACACCGTCGAGTTCCTCGAATTCATGATTTTTATTAAGGGCCATAGTTGTTAATGTAATGTTTTGATATATTCGAAAATCCAGCTTAGCAACCCGATCATAATAATACCTGCTCCACAGATGATCAAAGCCAGTTTTACCACCGGACTTACTTTGATTGGTTCTACCGGGTTATCATTTTTATCCATGAACATTGCTCTTACTACCCGCAGGTAATAATAGAGAGAGATGATCATGTTTAATGCAGCTACAAGGATAAACCAGTAGGCTGCTTTGGCACCGCCGGCTGTTAACAGGAACAGCTTTCCAAAAAAACCGGCAGTGGGAGGGACACCAGCCAATGAGAACAATGCTAATGCCAATATCCAGCTGAGAAAAGGATTGGTTTTGTATAATCCTTTATAATCGTCAATATTTTCTTTGCCAGTACGTTCAGCGATCACAGTGGCTACACCAAAAGCGGCGAGGTTGGAGAATACATAGATCAGTACAAAATAAACCACTGCGGTAATGCCCATATAATCGTTGCTGCTGATACCAACCAGGATAAAACCTACCTGTGCGATGGACGAAAATGCCAGGAATCGTTTGATATTTTGTTGCCGTAAAGCAAATAAATTACCTGTTACCATGGTGGCAATTGCCAGTATTACAAGCAGGGTATACCACATATCCTGCATCGGCTGAAACATCTTATACAGCACTGTAATGAATATGAATGCTACGGATCCTTTTGATACAACTGATAAAAAGGAAGTGACGGCCATTGGAGATCCTTCATACACATCGGCTGTCCACAGGTGGAAAGGGACAATTGATAATTTAAATGCGAATGCCGTAACTATGAATATAAAAGCAAGTATTTGTACGGAGGAACCATCAAGCTGAGCAGTAATTTCAGGAAAACTAATAGTGCCTGTGGCACCATAAAGTAAAGAAATGCCAAACAGTAAAATACCAGAAGAGAAGGCTGAAGAAAGGATCATTTTCATGGCACCCTCTGAAGAACGTTTTTTCTCCAGGTCGAAATTGGCCATTGCTGCAACAGGTATAGTGGCCAGTTCCAATGATAAATAGAATATTAGCAGGTTACTGCTGGAAATCATCAGAAACATCCCAAGCAATGCAGATAACATTAGCATAAAAAACTCTGGCAGGTGCCCGGTCTTTTTGAGCCAGTCAGAGCAAAGCAATGAAATAAGATATACGGCAAGACTTAAGATATTTTTCTGGAAAGCGATCAAAGGAGTGGTGTAGAACATATCCCCGAAAAGATTTCCTGTTTTATTGAAAAAGAAACCAGCTATGAAATTCAGCAGCAGCAATACCTGCACCAGTGATAGTAATGATTCATTCTTCATCCCTTTGCCGATCTTAATAAACAGCAAAAGGAAGATGATGGCTGTAACCACCAGTTCACTTTTCATTAATGTAAAAAACTCATTCATCCGGTCAGGTTTTATTTTCCATCGATCCTGTTCATAATTTCTTCGGCTGCAGGTCTCAGTAAATCATTTAGCCAGCCCGGGGCAATACCAATAGCTAAAATCCCGGCTACTAATATTATAGCAGCCAGTTTTTCGTTCCAGGCTGCATCTTTCAATTGTAAATGGCTTTCGTTTTTAATCGGCCCCATCATCGTTTGCCCGGTTGCCCTTAAAATATAGACTGCTGTTACCACGATTGACATGGCCGCAGCAATAGTGGCAATGCGATGGAAAGCGTCAGCATTTTCCCAGGAGCCCATGAAAACAGTCATCTCTGCCACAAAGCCACTGAACCCCGGCAAGCCCAAGGAACAAAGACCTACAATGAAGAAGACGGTGCTAATAAAAGGCATCACCTTCATGAGTCCCCCCATTTCGCCTACCATACGGGTATGTGTCCGGTCATACACCATACCAATTACGGCAAAGAAAAGAGCCGTCATCAAACCATGTGATACCATTTGCATCAGGGCGCCGGTAATTGCTGTTTGCGTCAACATGCCAATACCCAATAAGCTAAAACCAACATGGCTTACTGACGAGTATGCATTGATATATTTCAGGTCCTTCTGCATCATGGTAGCGAAAGCACCATATAAGATAGCAATTGCAGAGAGTATGATGATGATATCAGCATATTCTTTTGCTCCTTCCGGTAACAAATACGTAGCAATCCGCAAACATCCATAACCTCCCAGTTTCATAGAGATGCCGGCCAGGAACATGGAACCAGCTGTTGGTGCAGAAGAGTGGCCATCAGGCACCCAGGTATGTAAGGGGAATAAGGCAGTAAACACACCAAAGCCAACAAAGAGTAAAGGAAACAACAGGTTTTGTATGTAGACGGGAATATCTATTTTAGATAATGCCAGTATATCAAAGCTGTGACCGGCGGTAAAATATAGTCCCAGCATGCCGACTAAGATCAATGCAGACCCTCCCATCAGCATCAGGGCCAGTTTATTGGCGCTGTATTCTTTTTTCCCACTTCCCCAGATACCGATCAGAAGATATTTAGGTATCACAGATATTTCAAGAAAGAAAAAGAGTATGAACAGATCAAGTGAGATAAAGAACCCATAAGCGCCTAATCCAAGCAGTAGCAGCAGGAAGTAGAATTCTTTTGTCATTTTCTCTATATTCCATGATACCAGCACACCGGCAACAACAACAAGAGAAGTCAGTAATATCATGGCCACAGATATGCCATCTACTCCAAAATGAAAATTGATATTGAGTGAATCGAATAGTTTATGATTCTGTTCAAATAACATTTGTGCAGAATTATTTTCTGCTCTTTCCTGCCGAAAGGCAAACAACAGAGCAAAAGCCAATATAATCTGTATTATTGAGCCAAGCAGAGATATCCATTTTACCTGTTGCTTATTGCGGGAAAATAATACCGCAACAGCTGTTAGTAAAGGAGCTCCTATGAGTAATAAAAGATTCATCAATTCTTATTTATCAAAATATGCTATCTCCATACATAAATGAACAATACGGCAAGTATGATTACCCCGCTTAAAAAATAAATTGCATATTGCTGTACCTTACCTGATTGTATTTTCTTGATTCCTTCTGAAACTGACTGTGTAGTATTACCAGTCAGGTTTATCAGTCCATCTACCACATTCCTGTCAAACCAGGCAGCAGGTTTCCCGATTAAATTGAACAATACTTTCCTTGTAATGAACAGGTATATTTCGTCAATATAAAATTTGTTATAAGCTGCTTTATACATGCTTCCCAATGAAGATGCCAGCCTGGCCGGCTTTTCGTTTTGTTTTTTGTACAACCACATTGCTGTTAAAATCCCTGCCAGCCCTAAAGCTACCGGAGCAACAGAGAACCGGAGATGAAAATGTGATTCAAGTGCTTTTCCATCCGTACTTACAAATTCTCCAAAGGGAATGAAACCGGCTGCAGCAGCTCCAACAGCTAATAATACAAGAGGCAGCATCATGACAAAACCACCTTCCCCATGTTTGTCACCATGCACTTCAGGCTGCTTGTTCCAGAAAATGCTGAAGTATAAACGGAACATATAAAATGCAGTAAGTCCTGAGGTAATTAATGCAATCCAGTAAATCGCCATATTGTTTTGATAAGCGGCCAATAAAATTTCTTCTTTGCTGAAGAAACCCGCAAATGGAGGTACACCTGCAATAGCAAGACAAGCTATTAAGAAAGTAATGTGAGTAACGGGTAAATATTTTCTTAATCCACCCATGTCATTCATATCATTGCTATGTACATAATGTATTACAGCCCCTGCTCCAAGGAATAGCAATGCTTTAAACATGGCGTGGGTAAACAAATGGAACATAGAGGCAGTATAGCCCAATCCGCCTTCACCTCCATATTTTGAAACACCCAACGCAAACATCATGTATCCGATTTGTGACATAGTGGAATAAGCAAGTACTCTTTTAATATCTGTTTGTGTACAGGCAATGATAGCAGCAATGATAGCTGATACAGCACCAACCCAACCGACTATTTCCAATACGGCAGGTACGGTAATTGCAAATACAGGAAATAGTCTTGCTACCAGGTAAACGCCGGCGACCACCATGGTGGCAGCATGAATCAATGCAGAAACAGGAGTGGGGCCTTCCATAGCATCTGGCAACCAGATATGCAGCGGGAACATAGCACTCTTGCCGGCTCCACCGATAAAAACTAATGCGGCACCCCATGTCAATGCTGATGCACCAAGAAAAGATGAAGCGGTTGCCGTTTTCACTGCATCCGAATCAGGGGATGTAAGTGTGGCAATCATTGTATTAAAATCAAGTGTGCCTGATGAGTTAGAGAGGATTAATATACCGATCAGGAAGCCCAGGTCTGCAAAACGGGTTACAATAAATGCCTTTTTGCTGGCTGCCACAGCACTTGGTTTGTCGTAGTAAAAACCAATTAGCAGGAAAGAAGAAACCCCCACCAGTTCCCAGAAAATATATATCTGGAAGATATTGCATGAGAGAACCAATCCAAGCATGGAGAAGGTAAACAAGCCAAGAAATGCATAATAAGTAGGGAACCTTTCTTCGCCTTTCATGTAACCAAGACTATATATATGCACCATCAGGGAAATAAAAGTGACCACTACCAGCATCATGACAGAAATTGAATCAACAGCCATTCCCATATCAATCGATAAACCGGGAGAGAATTCCAGCCAGGTCAGTTTCAATGGAATGAATTGCTGGTATACACCATCAACTTTGCCGTATACAAAAAAATATTCATAGGCAGTGTACAGGGCAAGGATAGTGGAAGTAAGTAAAAGGGCCGTTCCGATAAGGCCGGAACTATTTTTAAAGATCTTTCTGCCGAATAAACCCAGCAATAAGAACCCGGCAAGCGGCAACAATGGAATCAGTGCTATAATAGTTGCGTTGGGCATATTGGTTTAATACTTTAAGTCTTCAGCATTCTCCACATCAATGGACTGGTGACTGCGGTATAAATTAATAATGATGGCTATGGCTACAGCAGCTTCAGCTGCAGCAATAGCGATGATAAATAAGGTAAAGAACAATCCGTCCAGTTTGCCGGGCCACAGGTATTTATTGAATGCAATAAAATTCAGGTTCACACTGTTCAATATCAGCTCAATACTCATCAGCATGGTGATGAGGTTTCTCCGTGTAAGAAAACCATACACGCCGATAAAGAACAATGCAGCACTGATGAATAAAATATGATATAGTCCGGGTTCCATCATTTTGTTTCAGGTTTACTTCTTAAGGCGATCACAATACATCCAATCATGGCGGCCAGCAATAACATCGAGATCACTTCAAATGGCAATGCATATCCTCCTTCTTTAGTGCTTAGCATATTCTGACCGATGTTTGACATCGTAGGGCTTACCATGGTTTTGTCAAAGTCGAACTCATGCTTGTACACCTGTACCATTGTTAATGCAAAGCCGCAGAAAACGGCCAGTGCTGAAAATATTTTTCTGCCTGGTTTTTGTTTAGGTAATTTTTCCCCTGCCTGTTGGGTAAGAAATATGGAGAAGATGATCAGTACTACAATGCCTCCTACATACACTACTATTTGTACAGCAGCAATAAACTCATATTGTAACCAGAAATAAATGCCGGCAATACCGATCAGGGAAAACAATAAATATATAGCTGCACGGAATATCTGCCTGGTGGAAACAGACAATAAGCCGCAGGTCAGTGTCAATGCTGCCAGTAAATAAAATAGTATAGTTGAGCCAGTAATCATTCTACACCTTCCATGATTTTAGATCCGGGGTTATTTAAAATTTTAGTCAGTTCATTTCTGTCAAACACACTGTGTTCAAATGTCTGTGCCATTTTAATAGCATCAGAAGGGCAGGCTTCCACGCAGAGGTTGCACATGGTGCATAACTCCAGGTGGTATACCAGTTTATCAATTGCTTTTTTCTTTTTGCCTTCGGGAGTCAGTTCATTTTTAAAGATCACTTTAATAGTCCCATTGGGACAGGCCAGTTCACAGGCCTGGCAGCCGGTACAACGATGTTCATTGTTCTCGTTATGTGGCATCACTACTTCCCCTTTGAACCGTTCCGGCAAAACCAGCGTATCCCGGTTATCGGGATATTGCTGGGTGATGATCTCTTTGTGATGGGTGAAATAATACAAGGTCCGCTTCATGCCGACAAGCAATGACCTTACTCCCTTATAAACATCTTTTATGTACTTCGTAATAAACATAATTTTAAAAATGCCATTTCAATATTGCCATCGCTGTTACTATCAATAAGTTTATCATGCTTATTGGCAAGAGGTATTTCCATTCCAGGTTCAGCAACTGGTCAATCCGTAATCTTGGGAATGTCCACCTGAACCACATGATGACGAATATTAAGAAAAACGTTTTTCCAAAGAACCATATACTGGATGGAATATAATCCATCACATGGTTGAACTGGGTCCAGTTACCGATATGGAATGGCATCCAGCCACCGAGAAACAGCGTTGCCCCAATTGCACAAACAATAAACACATTCACATATTCTGCGAGGAAGAATAAAGCAAACTTCATCCCGGAATACTCGGTATGGAAACCAGCTGTTAATTCAGATTCTGCTTCTGCCAGGTCAAACGGTGCCCTGTTGGTTTCTGCCGTTACAGCAATAATAAAGGTGATAAAAGCAACGACCATCGGAATATGCCCTTTAAATATCCACCAGCCATCAGCCTGCGAATGAATGATGTCAGAAACCTGTAAACTACCAGTCATTACTACAACGGCCAGTATGGATAAACCGGCAGATAGTTCATAGCTGACAATCTGGGCGCCACTTCGCATCGCACCCATCAGAGAATATTTATTATTACTTGCCCATCCTGCCATCAGGATACTGATTACCATGATGGAAGAAATAGCGGACACATACAGCACACCAATATTTAAGTCCCACAACTGAAAATCTTTAGCAAACGCAATGGGTGCCATTAACAGCATAGCAACGATCATGGCGACAAAAGGTGCGAGGTTGAATAATAATTTATCGGCACCATTTGGCGTCAGTCCTTCTTTCACTAATAACTTTAACGTATCAGCCAACGATTGAAGCATCCCTTTCGGGCCAACACGGTTGGGGCCAAGTCGTATCTGCATCCAGGCAGATACTTTTCTTTCCATGATGACCAGCACTAAACCCAATGCAGCAAACAAACCAATTACTGCAACTCCTGCCAGCACCATTTCAATGATCAATGTCATTGTAGGGTTGAAGGTTTCGCTTAACCATTTATGCAGGTTGTTCGCTATGTTAGAAAAACTCCACATTATCTGTCTATATCAGGTATTACTAAATCTAATGTTCCCATCATCGCTACTAAATCACCCAGCTTACTGCCCCTGGCAATATGATCCAGTACAGAAAGGTTAGAGAATCCGGGTGAACGGAATTTTATCCTGTACGGGGTGGTGCCGCCTTCACTTACAATATATACACCCAACTCGCCACGGGCCGTTTCCACTCTTGTATAAAATTCTCCTTTGGGTAATTTCAATACGGCTTTTGTCTTCGCCTGGAAATCTCCCTCTGGAATATTATCGATCAGTTGTTCAATAATGCGGATAGATTGCTGCATCTCCCGGATACGAACCATATAACGGGCAAATGAGTCGCCGCCTGTTTCCAGTACTTCATCAAATTCCAGTTTATCATATATTTCGTAGGGATATATTTTTCTTATATCACAACTCACGCCGCTGCCTCTTGCCGCGGGGCCTGAACACCCGTAAGAAACAGCATCTTCTGCAGACAAATAACCAACATTCTTCATCCTGTTCTGAAAAATGATATTGCCGGTTACCAGTTCATCATATTCATGGATCTTACGTTTATATAATTGCATGAATTCTTTTACTTTCTTCTGGAAATTTGGATGCAGGTCCTGCATCACTCCACCGGGTACCATATAATTCATGGTCAGTCTTGCACCACAGGTTTCTTCCATAATATCATTGATGCTTTCTCTTTCCCTGAAGGCATGGAAGAAAGGGGTAAAGGCGCCGAGATCCATTGCCATAGCTCCCCACCAGAGTTCATGGGAGGCAATTCTTGTGAGTTCGTCCATCAGCACTCTTATTACTTGTGCTCTTGGTGGAACTTCTACCTGCAACCCTTTCTCAACACATAAAGCACAGGCATGATTATTAATATGAGAAGAGAGATAATCCATCCGGCTTGTGACATAGATGAATTGCCGGTAACTGAGGCTCTCACACATTTTTTCGATAGAACGGTGTATATACCCCAGGTGTGGCTCAACCTTTTTGATCGTTTCACCGTTCAATGTAATGACCAGGTGCAATACACCGTGTGTAGCAGGATGTTGTGGTCCAACATTTATGATGATGTCGCCTTCAGTCGTTGTGCCTACTTCTTCAAACATATCAGAGTTTGATCATATTAATCGTGTCTTCAAAATCTTTTCTCAACGGGTTTCTTCCTTCCCATCCGTCAGGAAGTATCAGTAATCTCAGATCGGGATGGTTGAGGAAATTCACCCCAAACATTTCATATACTTCTCTTTCATGAAATTCCGCAGTCTTCCAGATATGGGAAATTGTTTCAATTTCAGGATTACTTCTGTCCAGTTTTGATTTGATAACTATATTATGCCTGTGTTTGACAGAAGATAAATGATACACCATGGTGAGATGTGTCTTCCAGTCAATACAGGTCAGACAAAAGAGATAATCGAAGTATAAGGAATCGTCATTGCGAAATTGTTGTGCCAGCGGTAACCAGTCTTTCGGATCAATATTAATAGTGAGCCATTCGCCACCTTCTTCAAAAGTGGCTGCTGGCAGCAATTCGGTTATTTTGACTTTCAATTCTTCGTTCGACATAGTTATTCTTTGTCCTTTCTTATCTGTTCCCTTGTCAGTCCGCTTTTTATCTTTTCCTGCAGTTTTATCAATGCATGAAGCAAAGCTTCAGGCCTTGGCGGGCATCCGGCCACATACACATCCACCGGTATCACATGGTCAGCACCTTTTACAACAGAATAAGTATTATAGAAGAATGGGCCGCCACTGATAGCACAGGCACCCATGGCAATCACATATTTCGGGTCAGCCATCTGGTCGTACAATCTTTTTAATACCGGAGCCATTTTATTTACAATGGTACCAGCAATGATGATAACATCGGCCTGGCGGGGCGTAGCTCTGGCCACTTCAAAACCAAAACGGGAGAAATCATATTTGGCGCCGGCTACCGCCATGTATTCAATACCACAGCAGCTGGTAGCGAAGGTCAGCGGCCATAAAGAATTTGATCTTGCCCAGTTGATAACATCATCTAATTTACTAAGGACGATGCCGCCACCCGGCGTTTCATGTATCTGGCCAGGAAAATCACTTTTGGCTGTTTGTTGCTTTACATCCATTTTAATGCACCTTTCTTATGGGCGTATAAAAAGCCCATGAATAAAATGAAAAAGAAAATGACAATTTCAATCAATGCTACCCAACCCATATTTTTTGCTACCACGGCCCAGGGGTATAGGAAAACAAGCTCCACATCAAAAATCAGGAAGATGAGAGCAAATAAGTAATAGCCTACATTTAATTGTATCCATGTCTTACCCTGGGTAGGGATACCACATTCGTAAGGTTCACCTTTTTGTTTATTCTTTGAAGCCTTGAGTACAAAAGTGGAAAGAAGGATCGCAATACCGGAGAAGGCAATGGCGGCAATAATTAATACTATGAGCGAGGAAGCACCCATATGCAGTTTGATTTGTACGAATATAGCAACTATGCGTTAAAACCAAATATGACAGTTATCAACGGGCAGGTTGCTGAATATCATAATTAAATTGAAATCATTTCAGAGGCCGCTACCCATACAATTCCTGGTGAATTGCTTTTTTGTCATATCCCATTTCTGTAATTCTTTTTTTCGCTTCATCAATCATATGTTTCCAGCCGCAGAGGAAAAAATAGGCATCCTGTTTTTCTTTACAGAGATCCTCATATATTCCATGCACATACCCATTATGTCCTTCCCAATGTTCACGGGATAAAGTGGGATGGTAGTGAAAACCGGGTAATTTTTCTTCCAGCGCTGTCAGCTCTTCATAATAAAGGAGGTCAGCTTTATTACGGCAACCAAAGATCATATGAATATTCTTTACAGGTATATTGTGCCGGTAAATATGATTGACCATGCTCCTGAACGGTGCAATACCAGTACCGGTGCATATCAGAAAAATATCTTTTTCAATTTTCTCAGGTAAAGTAAATACTCCCTGAGCGCCGCGGAAGGTTAACTCACTTCCAACTTTTATTTCGCTGAAAAGGTAGTTAGTGCCCAGGCCGCCTTCTGCCAGTACTATTAATAGCTCAAAAACATTTGTATCATCCGGCCATGATGCTATGGAATAGCTGCGCCAGCGTTTATTTGGTTTTTCATGTATGGGCAGGTCCAGCGTTACAAACTGGCCGGGAATAAAATCAAATTTTTCCAGCTCCGGGATTTGAATCCAGAACCGCCTGGTATTATGTGTGTGATCGTCAATTTTGATGACTATGCCTTTCCGCCAGGGTTGAAGAGCCATTATTATCTGGTTTTGATAAAGATAAAACCAATAAGGGTATCTTTTATAATTAAAGGAATTTATTCTCCTTTTTTCCGGATGATCTATCTTTGTAACTCTCATGAGCGTAAAGGATTTGCTGGAACAGTATCAAAACACCCCCCGCCTTTTTCAACTGGCGGACAGGTTATCCTTTGCCCAAACACAAAAAATATATTTAAAAAATCTTCAGGGAAGTTCATCACAATTTGTGGTAGCGGCTGCTTTTTTGCATCCTTCCTGTTCACAGCTTAATCATCTTATTGTTTTAAATGATGCTGAAGAAGCGGCTTATTTCCATAATACACTGGAAAACCTCACAGAGGCACTGGATATTTTTTATTTCCCTTCTTCTTTCAAAAACAGGAAAAACTACCAGTTGCTTAATTCTTCCCATGTGATGCTTCGTACAGAGGCATTAACCAAAATTGCTGCTGGAGGAAATAAGAAGGTATTGGTGACATACCCGGAAGCCTTATTTGAGAAAGTTGTGTTACCATCAACACTTTCTTCCAATATTATTCATATAAAATCAGGAGATAACCTGAAAGTAGAAGAACTGTTATTGAAACTGGCAGATTATGGATTTGAAAGAACTGATTTTGTGTACGAGCCGGGGCAGTTTGCAATACGGGGAGGTATCCTTGATATTTATTCTTTTGGTAATGAAAAGCCGTACCGGGTTGAATTATTTGGCAATGATGTTGATTCCATCCGCATTGTTGACCCGGAGACACAGTTGAGTGAAAGAAAGTTATTGCAGGTAAGTATCATTCCGAATGTTGATACACAGTTTGAAAGTGAGGACCGGGTTTCTCTTTTCGACTTTTTGCCGGAGAATACGATTGTATGGATGCAGGATTATCAACTTTGTAAAGAACATCTTGCAGATAGCGAAGAAGATCTCCATGCTTTCCTGAGGATAATGAATGAATCAGGTGTGTCGACAAGGGAAGCAGATACCGATAAAATAGAAAAAAAGAATGTAACAGCGGATGATTTTATACATGCGGATAGTTTAAGAGATGAGCTTGGTAAGAAGCATTTAGTTGAATTTGGCTATCAGTCTTACCTCGCTGATTTTGAAATTGAGTTCAATACAAAGGAACAGCCTGCATTTAACCGGCAGTTTGATCTCCTGATAAGGGATTTAAGAAATTGGGAAACAAAAAAATTCCAGTTATACATTTTCGCAGAAAACCCAAAGCAGCTGGAACGGTTGCAAAGTATTTTTGATGACCTGAAGGCTGAAATTGCTTTTAATCCTGTTGCCACTTCCATTCATGAAGGATTTATCGATGAAGATCAGAAAATTGTTTGCTATACTGATCACCAGGTTTTTCAGCGGTATCATAAATACAAAGTCAAGCAGGCTTATAATAAGAACAAGGCCTTAACACTAAGGACTCTCCGTGAATTACAACCCGGCGATTTCGTCACTCATATCGATCATGGAGTTGGTATTTTCAGTGGGTTGCAAAAACTGGAAGTAAATGGAAGATTGCAGGAAGCAGTCCGGCTGATCTATAAAGACACAGATATTTTGTATGTCAACATCAACAGCCTGCACAAAATCGCAAAGTATACCGGCAAGGACGGCAGTGTGCCGAAAGTAAATAAACTTGGTAGCGATGTATGGAATAAGTTAAAAGAGAAAACAAAGACTAAGGTCAAGGAAATTGCTTTTGACCTGATAAAGCTTTATGCCAAACGAAAAGCACAGCAGGGCTTTCAGCATACGCCGGATAATTATATGCAAACGGAGCTGGAAGCTTCTTTTATTTATGAAGATACTCCTGACCAAAGCAAGGCGACTGCCGATGTAAAAAAAGATATGGAGTCTCCTGCTCCGATGGACAGGTTAGTGTGCGGTGATGTGGGTTTTGGCAAAACAGAAGTAGCCATCCGGGCTGCGTTCAAAACCTGTGTGGATGGAAAGCAGGCCGCCGTACTGGTGCCAACAACGATCTTAGCTTTTCAACACTACCAGACTTTCAAGGAAAGATTGAAGGATTTTCCTGTTACGGTTGATTATATTAATCGTTTCAAATCAGCGAAGGAAAAAAAGGAAACACTGAAGCGGTTAGAAGAAGGAAAAATTGATATTATCATTGGCACTCATGGATTATTGGGTAAGGAAGTAAAGTTTAAAGACCTTGGTTTGCTGGTGATAGACGAAGAACAGAAGTTTGGGGTTGGGCATAAAGAAAAAATTAAAACGCTTCGTACAGCTGTCGATTGCCTGACATTAACAGCTACTCCAATTCCACGAACATTGCAATTTTCTTTGATGGGAGCCAGGGATCTGAGTATTATGAATACACCCCCGCCGAATCGTCAGCCGATCCAAACAGAAGTGCAGGTGTATAATGAGGATTTTATCCGGGAAGCCATTTATTTTGAAACAGAAAGAGGCGGACAAGTTTTCTTTATCTATAACAGGATTGCCGGGTTGGCAGAAATGGCAGCGATCATCCAGGCTCTTTGTCCCGACTTAAGTATTGGTTATGCCCACGGACAAATGGAAGGTCATATACTTGAAGAAAGGATCTTTGATTTTATTGACAGAAAGTATGATGTGCTGATTTGTACCAACATAGTAGAAAGCGGGGTAGATATCCCGAATGTGAATACCATTATTGTTAATAATGCTCACCAGTTTGGGCTAAGTGATCTGCACCAGTTAAGAGGAAGGGTGGGCAGAAGTAATAAAAAAGCATTCTGTTATTTACTTGCTCCGCCAATGAGCACTTTGCCAAATGATTCAAAGAAACGATTACAAACACTCGAACAACACAGCGAACTGGGAAGTGGCTTTCAGATAGCTATGAGGGATCTTGATATCAGAGGTGCCGGAAATATGCTGGGTGGAGAGCAAAGCGGATTTATGGCTGAGATTGGATTTGAGATGTACCAGAAGATCCTGGATGAAGCTATCAAAGAATTAAAAAGAACAGAGTTTAAAGAATTATTCAAAGAAGAAATCGCAAAGCAGGATGATTTTGTATCTGATTGTACTATCGATACTGATCTTGAAATATTGATCCCCGATGATTATGTAGAAAGTATTACCGAACGTCTTTCATTATATCAACGGCTGGATAATTGCGAAACAGAGAATGATCTGCTATTGATGAAGCAGGAACTTGAAGACCGGTTTGGTAGTTTGCCACAACAGGTTGAGGATTTATTCATTACTGTTCGTTGCCGCAAACTGGCTGTAGAGTTAGGATTTGAAAAAATGAGTTTGAAAGACAATACACTTCGTTGCTTTTTCATCAATAGGCCCGACTCTCCTTATTTTGAGTCAGTAATATTTCAGAAAATTATCCAGTTTTTACAAACTGAAACTAATAAAGCAAAGCTGAAACAAACCGGCAGATTGTTTATGCTGATTGGTACAGATATAAAGAGTATGGATGCTATGCATCGCTTCCTTCAATCAATGCATTCCTATTGTTTTTCAACCCCCGCAATCCCTGTTTAAGGTGAATTTCGTATCTGTTTCAAACCCTTAACAGCATTGGCTTTTCTCAGATATTTGTACTACTTTTAAATCACTAAAATTCACTATGAGATTCTATCCAATTCCCTTGATTGCTGCTTTACTGTTTTTATCCCTGTCAGTACCTGCACAGGATGATTCCCATTACCGTCTCTTGCTTAAAAGCGGATCATTTATTCCGGCTAAAAGTATTTCCCCTGAAAGGCTTCAAACTTTCAACAGCCTTGTTGCCCGCACTGGCGGAAAGGCATTTGCTATTATTCAGTTTGAAACTATCCCAACAGAAAATGAAAAACAGCAACTGTTGCAATCAGGGATTGAACTGCTGGAGTATGTACCTAATAATGCTTATACAGCTACAGTGAGCGGTCAGTTAACATCAGATTTTCTTAGTCAACTGAAAGTAAGAGCCGTGGTTGAACTTTCTGCCCAGCAAAAAATGCAACCAGAGCTGGCCAGGGGGCTATTGCCGGCATATGCAGTTCAGGTACCCGGTACCGTCAATGTTTGGGTTAGTTTTCCTAAGTCTTTTTCTTTTGAAGCCGTGAGCAAGGCATTACAAGAAAATAATTTTGATATTCTTAATACGGATTACAAAAGCTACAGAGTAATTGCTTTACGTACGGCAACTATCAGATTAGAAGAGTTAGCTTCATTGCCGTTTATTGAATATGTACAGGCTGCTCCTAAAGAAGACCAGGAATTGAATTACAATAGCATGTTTGCTTCAAGAGCAAATGTGTTAAAGGCCCCATTAACAGTTGGTGGCGATAATTTGAATGGCCAGGGAGTGGTTATTGGTCTTGGTGACAATGGAGATATACAATCACATCTTGATTTTACAGGGCGATTGGTAAACAGGGCAGGGGAAGTAATGAGGGCTCATGCCAGTCATGTCGGTGGTACTGTGGCCGGAGCAGGGATTATCCAGGAATTATATGCCGGCTATGCTCCTAAAGCAACATTACTCAACCAGGTATTCTCAGGTATATTTTCCAACGCACCGGCTTATGTTCAGGATCATGGAATGGTGTTAACCAATAACTCTTTTGGCTCTGTGGTAAGTGATTGTTACTATAATGGCTTGTATGATCTTAGTTCACGGATTCTTGACCAGCAGGCAATTGATCTTCCTGAACTGCAACAGATATTTGCCGCAGGAAATGACGGAGGGTTAACCTGTACTCCCTATCCTGCTGGATTCAAAACAGTATTAGGCGGGTATCAATCAGCAAAAAATGTATTGACAGTCGGTAGCACCGACTACAAAAGCGATGTTAGCGGTTTCTCCAGCAAGGGCCCGGTAAGAGATGGAAGATTAAAACCTGAAATAATGTCACAGGGGCAATTTGTTGCCTCCACATGGGTTAGTAATTTATACAGTTATAATAATGGAACCAGTATGGCTGCACCCGGCGTAACCGGGGGAGCTGCATTAATCATACAACGATACCGGCAATTAAATGCAGGTGCCAATCCCGAAAATGGGTTACTGAAAGCATTATTATGCAACGGAAGTGATGACAGGGGCAACAATGGTCCTGATTTCAGCTATGGCTTTGGACGAATGAACCTGCTTCGTTCAGTAAATATGATAGAGAATTCGACATATTTTAACTCGACTGTCGCCAATACTATTACCAATACTCACACTATTAATGTACCTGCCAATACTGCACAATTGAAAGTATTAGTATATTGGCAGGATCCGCCTGCGTCTGTTATGGCAGCAAAAACCCTGGTAAATGATGTCGATTTAGAGATTATTACCCCATCCAGTTCAACAGTTCTTCCTGCTATCCTGGATACATTACCTGCTAACGTAAACAATGCAGCCACTGCAGGTGCCGATCATATGAATAATATAGAGCAGATCGTAATAAATAATCCTGCTGCAGGATTATATGATATCAGGGTAAAAGGAACAGCAATAGTTCAGAATCCTTCGCAAGAATATTTCCTGGTGTATGATTTATTACCTGAGAGCCTTGTACTAACTACTCCTGTTGGCGGTGAGCATATGGTTCCTACTGTATCACCATTTGATACTTGCTATTTTCAGTGGGATTCATATGGCGACCCTGCCAATACTTTCACACTTGAATTTTCCAGCGATAATGGTACCAACTGGTCAACTTTAAGTAATGCGATTCCGGCTGCAGATAGAATATATAGCTGGGGAGTGCCTAATATACCGACAGACCAGGCAAGAATAAGAATCACAAAGAACAGTACAGCCTTTACACAAACCAGTTCTGCTTTCACTATTACTGAAATGAGTACTGTTTCATTAGACGCAGTACAATGTGAGGGTTATATTAAGATCAACTGGACAGCTGTTCCCGGCACAACGGATTATGAAGTAATGATGTTGCAGGGAGATGAAATGGTATCTGTTGCCACCACGGCTGCTTTAACATATACATTCAGTGGGTTATCAAAAGATACACTTTATTGGGTCACAGTAAGGCCAAGAATAAATGGTAACCCTGGCAGAAGAGCAGTTGCTGTATCCCGGCAGCCGAATGATGGAACCTGTAGTGGATCAATTTCAGACAATGATCTGAAAATGGATGTAATTGTTTCTCCCGCTGCATCAGGAAGGGAGTTTACTTCAACTGCTTTGTCAAATACAACAGCCATTACTATCCGAATTAAAAACCTTGATGATAATGTTTCTGCCGGAAATATTAATGTCAGTTATTCTATTAACGGGGGGGCTGGCGTTAATGAAATTATCACATCACCGGTAGCTGATATCCCGGCAGGTGGTACGATTGATCACACATTTACTACAACTGCAGACCTTTCTGTTGCCGGAACTTATAGTATCGGTGTTTCAGCCACAAAAGCTTCAGACCCGGTTACTGTAAATAACAGCCTTACAAAAGT